>DASTEU010000416.1:0-2548 GCA_035709325.1 Candidatus Limnocylindrales bacterium
TGTGCCACACGCCGCCCCGGGTCGTGACCCACCAGAGCTGGGTCGAGAAGCCGAGCAGGGCGACAAGCCAGAGGCGATCGGTCAGGGCGTTCAGGCCGATCCGTGCAAGCAGCCACCAGGCGAGCGCGATGTCGAGGGCGGCGAGGCCCGCGTTGATCCCCGGCTCCCACTGGTCGGCCGTCACCGGCCCGGTGATCGCGACGATCGGCATGAGGGCGATCGCGGGGAACGGGGCGAACGGGACGTAGTAGCGTCCGTCGATCGGGATGACGTCGTTCGGGCCGATCGCGCCGGGCGGGAGGGTCGTCGGGTCGAACCAGGTCCGGCCGTGGAGGAAGGCGTCGGCGAGGTAGAAGAAGTCGCCGTGCTGGGCGTCGAAGAATCGGTTCGACAGCCAGTAGATCGCCATCGCCACTCCGGCGACGCCGATTCCGACGAGCGAGGCCCGATCGAGCCTCAGGGTCATGCCGGCGCGTCTCCGGCCCGTTCGCGCCAGCCGACGGCGAGGAGCGCGATCAGCGTCAGCCAGAACGCGGCCGGGTAGGCGATCGGCGGCGTGATCCCGATGAGGAAGACGGCCGCCGACAGCGGGATCGCGATCGCCCACCACTGGCGGCGGGCGACGAGCCAGGCGACGGGCAGGAGCAGGAGCATCGCGTAATGGTCCCAGAGCACCGGCGACAGCAGCTGGCTCGCGGTGGCCGCCACGAGGTACGAGGCCGCGGCGCCGGCCCGCAGGGCGGCGATCACGACGATCGCGGCGGCGCCGGCGGTGCTGACGAGCTGGACCGTGGCCGCGACGCCGGTCGGCACCCCGAGCTGGTAGGCGACCGCGCCCGGCGTGAAGTTGTGGGGCGTCGAGATCGGGTCGCTCACGTTGCGGAGCAGAGTGACGTAGTCGGTCCAGACGCCGAAGCCGCCCATCGTCAGGGTTGCCGCCACGGCGGTGACGACGAGCACGACCGCCCCCACCGCGACCGCCTTCCAGCGCCGGGTCAGAAGCGCCCAGACGAGGACCAGGCCGGGCTGGATCTTGACGATCGCACCCGCCGCGGCCGAACCGCCGACCGCGGCCGGCCGATCGAGCCAGCGCCAGCCGATCGCCAAGAGCATGAACAGGAGCGGCCCGACCTGGCCGAGCTTGAAGGCATAGGCGGTCGGCCACGACAGGCCGGCGAGGAGGAGCGTGAGCCAGCGCACCGCGGTCGGGACCGGCATGAGGGCGATGCCGCCGAGGAACGCCGCGGCGGACAGGCCGGCCCACAGCCATGTCGCTGCGGTCGGGTCGAGCGGTGCGAGCGGGAGGATCGCGAAGATGAACGGCGGCGGGTAGTAGTAGAGCCCGAAGCCCCCGGTCTCCTCGATCGTCGGGTCGTACAGGCGCTCCCCTGCGAGGACCCGGTTGGCGGCCTCGTGGTAGGCGAGGAAGTCGTAGCCCAGGGTCTCGGCGCCCCAGCCGGCCCAGAGCGTCGCGCCGACGACCCCGACGAAGGCGAGGATCGCGAGGACCGGCAGCGCCGCGAGCGCCAGGCGCCGGGCGACGATCGTGCCGGAGTCGCCGGGCGGCAGATCGCCGGCCGTCGTCGCCGGCTCGCTAGCCGTCGACGGGCTCCTCGCCGGCGGCGCCCGCCCCTGCGGTGGCCTGCCGGCCGACCCGCCCCAGCCCGCGATGGATCAGCGGGATCCGGAAAAGGTCCCACGCCACACGAAGCGCGAGGCCGGGTCGAGCCCGCATCCGCGAGCCCCGTCGGTCGGCCCAGCGGATCGGCACGATCGCGATCGAGTAGCCGCGTTTGCGGGCGAGGAAGATCAGCTCGACATCGAAGACGATGCTGCTGATGCGCTGGCGGCCGAACAGGTCGTGGGCCGCCTCCCGAGTGAACCCCTTGAACCCGCACTGCGTGTCCTTCACCGGCCCGACTACCCAGATCGACGCCAGGAGGTGGAAGGCCTTGCCGAACATCCGCCGGTACCACGGCTGGCTCTTGCGCATGTCCGACCCGTCGGGCTGGATCCGGCTGCCGAGCGCCACGTCGCTCGTCTCGAGCGCCTCGACGAGGAGCGGGATCATGTCCGGCGGCGTCGCCATGTCGGCGTCGGCGAAGACGACGAGCTCGGTCTCGGCCTGGAGCATGCCGGCCCTGACGGCCGCTCCCTTGCCGCCGTGCGGAACCGACATCACCCGCAGGACCGGCGTCTCGCCGGACGTGGCGGCGGCCTCCGGTCGGGCCCGGACGATCTGGGCGGTCGCGTCGCTGCTGCCGTCGTCGACGACGAGCACCTCGACCCGTTCCGGCAGTGCGGCGGCACCCGGCGCCCCGTCTCGCGCGACCTCGCCGCGCCGGTTCAGGTACCCGAACAGCTCGTCGAGGGCCGGCCCGATGCGGTCGGCCTCGTTGTACGCGGGCAGCACGATCGTGATTGTCCTGGCTGGCACCGCGCCAGTGTAGAGCCACTCCGAACGGCCGAATCAGCACCCGAACCTCCCATGACCCCACGGACGAGGCCGACGCGACGAGGTGGGCAGGCTGGGCAGGACGATCGTCCC
>DASTEU010000417.1:0-2555 GCA_035709325.1 Candidatus Limnocylindrales bacterium
GTGCCCGCGAGGCAACTGCCGCGCCGCCCGCCGCGTCCGAGGATCGCACAGCCGCAGCTGCCATCATGGAGGCATTCCCATGCGACGCCTTGGCTCGCTCCTGGTCGCCCTCGTCCTCGTCGCAGGCTGCGGCTCGGCCGCGAACCCGTCCCCGTCGGCTCCGTCGACCGGCTTCGGACTCCGGGCGTGGGTCAGCCAGGCCCTGCCGCCGATCGATTCGTTCGCGACCGCCGGCCCGTCGCTGGCGATCGTCGACGGCCTCCTCATCGTGCCCGGGCCCGTGCCCGCGATCTACCCCGGCCCGCTCCTCCCCAACCTCCAGCGGCGCCAGATCAGCCACGCTGGGCTCGCCGCGATCCAGGCGGCCGCCGCCGCGGCTGGGCTCCTCGACGGTTCCACCGACCTGACCGGCGGGACGATGCCCGGCGGCCGGACCGCCCACCTCCTGTTCGCCATCGACGGGGTCGAGCGCGAGGTCCTCGGCGACCCAGGCAAGCAGATCGTCTGCATCACGACGCCGTGCGAGGCGGCCCCGGGCACCCCCGAGGCGTTCGCGGGGTTCTGGGCCCGCCTGACGGACGTCGCCGCCTGGCTCGGCGGGGAGATGGGGCCGGAGCGGCCGTGGGACCCGGAGCGTGTCGCCGTGCTCCTCGTCGAGCCGCGACTGGACGCGGCGATCCCACCGTCCTTCGTGCCCTGGTTGCTCGACGAGCCGATGGACAAGTTCGGCACGGTCTTCGCCACCCCCGAGGGCGTGCCACCCGTTCGCTGCGGGGTGATCGAGGGCAGTGAGCTCGCCGCGGCCCTCGCGGCGTTCCGCTCGGCCAATCAGCTGACCCGCTGGACGGACGACGCCGGCAACGAGTACGGGGCGGTCGTCCGGCCGCTCTTCCCCGGCGAACCCGATCCGTGCGGGCCCTGAGCCGCCGGTCGACTACGATTGGCGACCGGCCGAAGTGGCGGAATGGCAGACGCGGCGGTCTCAAACACCGTTGGGGGCAACCCCGTCCGGGTTCGAATCCCGGCTTCGGCACCACGATTTCACGCGCGAACCGGCCGGCGTCACCCGCGGAGTTCGGCGACGAGGAGACCGGCGGCGTCGAAGCCCTGGATGACGACCGGCGGATGGGGCGGCGGGCCACGGTCATCGGCCGCCGGCGGTCCGGGCCACCAGGCGGCGAACCAGCCGTCCCGCAGCGTCGCGAGGACACTCGGCGCGCCGGGCGGCACGATGACGATCGATGCGATCGCGGCGCCGACCCGGCCCGACACCGACCAGCCCTGGACCTTCAGGTCGCCCCCGCCGATCGATCCGCGGTCGATCGAGCCGATCTGCGCGTCGCCGAGCCGTGGCAGTTCCTCCGCGGCCGCGCCGCTCCAGCCGCCGCCCGCGCCGGCCACCTGGCCGGTTCGGCTGACCTGGAGGGCGTTGCAGCTGCCGGCGACCTGACCCGTCATCCGCACCGTCGCCACCTCGGCGCCGCGGACGTCGATGATCGCCGCCCGGCTGCCGGGCGGCAGCTCGATCTCACGACGGCAGGTTTGCTCGATCGCAACCCACAGCGCCGGGTCGACGAGGAACGGGGTCGCGCGCCACGGGCCGACGAGATCGGCGGGCGTCGCGAGCTGGGGCGGGAGCGGCTCGAGCTCCGGCGGTTCGTCGGCGCACGCCGCAACGGCCGGCGCCAGGGCGACGACTGCGACGAGCAGACACACGAGCGACAGGCGACGCATCGAGCGACCATAACCACGCACCGTCTTGGGGTCGTCGGGCTCGCGCCCCTGCGCTACGCTGGCCCGAGGCTGGATCGCGGCGAGGAGGGCGACATGGGCGATACGCGGGCGGCCGCCGGTTCGGGCGGCTGATGCAACCCTCCGACCCGTCGCTCCAGGAGCGTTTCGCGCCGAACGGGCGCTGCTTCGGGTGCGGGCCCGCGAATGAGCGGGGCCTCCGGATCCGCAGCTTCGCGTCCCCCGCGGACCCGGAGCTGGTCGTCGCCGACTGGACGCCCGAGGAGCACCACGAGGCGTTCGACGGCGTCGTCAACGGCGGGATCATCGGGACGCTCCTCGACTGCCACATGAACTGGACCGCCGCGACCCACCTGATGCGCCGCCGCGGCGCCGACCGGCCGCCGACGACCGTCACGAGCGAGTTCGCCGTCCGCATGCGGCGGCCGACCCCATCGGACGCGACGCTCCACCTCCAGGCGCGCGTCGTCGATTCGGGCGATGATCGGGCGACCGTCGAAGGCTCGATCACGGCGGGCGACCGGGAGACGGCGACCGGCCGCGGGACGTTCGTCGCCGTCGGGCCGGATCACCCGGCCCACGAACGCTGGTGAGGGAGTTCATCGATGTTCCGTCGCTTCTTGGGGCTCGAACGTCGCAGCGTCCCCGACCCGCGCCTGCCGGAGGGCGACGAGGCCGAGCCGGCGCCCGGCTCGGCGGCCGAGACCGCGACCGCCCGACGGATCGTCGCCCGCCTCGAGGCCCTGCCGCCGGCCGAGGCCCGCTACCTCGCCTGCTTCGCCTACGTCATGAGCCGGGCCGCC
>DASTEU010000418.1:0-11491 GCA_035709325.1 Candidatus Limnocylindrales bacterium
TGCCGCCGATCCTCGACGAGTTGCGCGACGTGCCGCCACTTCCGCGTCTCGGTCGCGGCCAACGTCGGCTACTGCGGTCTCGACCGAGAGCGCCGGCCGCTCCGCGGCGACGAGATCCGGGCCTGCTGGGACGAGGCACCCACGATCCAGCTCGACGACGAGGGAGCGATCGCCGGGCCGCTCGGGCTGCCGCTCGAGCCGGAGCCCGGAATCGGCATCTGGGCCGACGCGGACTGACCGGGCCGACGCGAACGCACCCGGGCCGGGGCCGGCCGACCGGGGGCCGGGGCCGCCGACCGGGGGCCTCGGGCCTCGTCCGCTTCGATCAGTTGCAGCCCTCGGGCGCTTCCTCCTGGGCGGTGATCGTCACCGGGAAGCCCTCCGGTCGCTCCGACTCGGCCTCCGGCGCCTGGCCGCTGACGATCCAGTCCTCGTCGGCCGACGGCGGGATCACCCCGGCGACCGTGAAGCCGTCCGCCTCGATCTGGTCGCGCGCGTCGGCGACTGACATGCAGACGTAGTCGCCGACCGTCAGGAGCGCCGGCGCCGGGGTCGGCGTCGGTGGTGGCGGCGGGGTCGGGGTCGGCTCGGGAGTCGGCGTGGGCGTCGGGCTGGGGCTCGGGCTGGGGCTCGGGCCGGTCGAGACGACATAGTTCACCGACGTTCCCTGGTTGACGACGATCCCGGCCGCTGGCTCCTGGCGAATGATCAAGCCGGCGGGCACGACCGGATCGAACTCCTGGGTGACGTTCCCCAGCTGGAGGCCGGCGGTGGCGAGCAGCTGGAAGGCCTCCTGGGGCGTCTTGTTCCGGAGGTCGGGAACGGCTGCGGTCGCCTCACCGACGGCGATGGTCAGGCGGACCTCGCCGCCGGCCTCGATCGACGCGCCGGCGACCGGCTCCTGGCGGAGGACCTTGCCTTCGTTGGCGGGATCGACCTCGGTCGCGGCCTGGACGACGGTGAGGCCGGATTCCGCTGCCAGGTCCTCGGCCTCGGCGAACGTCCGGCCGACGAAGTTGGGAACGACGACCGGGCCCTCGTCGGGCGGTTCGGTGCCGCCCGAGAGCAGCTGGAAGACGAGGAAGCCCGCGATCGCGAGGATCGCGATCGCGACGAGGCCGGCCACCCAGATCATCGGGCTCGTGCCCTCGCGATCCTCGTCCTCCTCGATCACCCGGCGCGTGTCGCGACGGGCATAGCGTTCGCCGACGTCGAAGCCTTCGGCCCCCGTGGGCGGGGTCCGGCCCCTCGCGACGCGGCGGCCCGCATACGCGTCGTCCGAGTACGGGATCGCCGCCGGGTTCGGCCGGGCGGTCGCGGCGGCTGCCGCGCCGGCACCGACGATCGTGGCCCCGCCGATCGCACCCAGCTCGGGGATCGGCTGCCCCGCCAGGTACGCCTCGAGCGCGCCACCGAAGGATCCGGCCGAGGCCCATCGCTCGTCCGGCTCCATGGCGAGCGCCCGCCGGGTGATCGCGGTCAGCTCGGGCGGGATGCCGGCCCGGCGGGTCGAAGGGTCCGGGACCGGGCCCGCGAGGCGGGCCATCGCGACCGCGGCCGCCGTGTCGCCTTCCCAGGGGCGATGGCCGGTCAGCAGCTCGTACAGCACGATCCCGAGGGCGAAGACGTCCGAGGAGGCCGTCGCCTGCTCGCCGCGCGCCTGCTCGGGGCTGAAGTAGTGGACGGAGCCGAGCGTCGTCCCCGGCAGCGTCATCTGGGCCTCGGCCACGGCCCGGGCGATCCCGAAGTCGGTGACCTTCACCCGCCCGTCGCGGCCGATCATGATGTTGCCCGGCTTCACGTCCCGGTGGACGATGCCGCGGGCATGGGCCGCTTCGAGGGCGCGCGCCGTGTCGGCGACGATCCGGGCCGCCTGGCGCGGCGGCAGGGCACCGGACCGCCGGATGATCGAGGAGAGGTCCTCGCCTTCGACGAGCTCCATGACGATGAACGGACCGGCCGTGTCCTGGCCGTAGTCGTAGACCGAGACGATGTTCGGGTGGTTCAGGGACGCGGCGTTCTGGGCCTCCTGGCGGAAGCGCGATCCGAAGTCGGGATCACGGCCGTATTCGGGTCGGAGGAGCTTGACCGCCACGTCGCGACCGAGCTGGTTGTCGTGGGAACGGAAGATCGTCGCCATGCCGCCCTGCCCGAGCAGCTCGACGAGCCGATACCGGCCGCCGAGAACCGTCCCGATCTCCGCCACGCTGGCCCTCCGTCGTGCCCCCTCGGCATCGGGCGACGCACCGCTCCGCGCGGTGGGGCGCCGCCCGGCATCGTAGCGCACGGCGTCGGCCGGGGCGGGGGCGAGCCGTTCGGCGGCTCGGCTCAGCCCTCGCCGGTGAGCCAGCGACGAAGCCCGTCGAGGAACTCGAGCGAGCTGATCCCGTCGAACAGCCGGGCGCCGTGGAGCGCCCATTCCTGGAATTCCTTGAGCGCGAGGAGGCCGGCGAGGACGAGCGCCGACGGGCCGGCGCGGAGGACCATCCCGGGCCCGAACCGGTGGAGGCCGGCCACGACGAGGAACCACAACTCGAACACGTTCGGGAACAGCAGCAGGACCGCCCGTTCTCCGGTCACCTCGAACGCCACGAACCCGACGAGACGGAAGAGGTAGAGACCGACGGCGATCCCCCGCTCGAGTCCATCCCAGCGTAGGGCAACGACGAGGAACGCCGCCATGTAGACCTGGTCGAGCCACTTGTCGAGCGACTGGTAGTCGGGCACGCCGCCGAGTTCGAGCACGTCGCGCAGCAGCAGGTCCGACAGGTCGACGAGGATCGCCAGCAGCGCGCCCGCGAGCGGCCAGCGCAGGACCGGCAGCGAGCCGCCGATCCGGATCGCCGCGATGACGAGGACCTCGAGTGTCACCCCGGTAGTGTGGGCCGGAAGCCTCGGCGAGGAGCGCCTCTCCTAGAGCTCGAGGCCCTTGAGGTACGGCCGGAATTCGGGGGCGAGATCGGGGCGCTGGAGAGCGAGCTCGACCGAGGCCTTCAGCCAGCCCATCGTCGTGCCGGCGTCGTACCGGACGCCCTCGAACTCGTAGCCGTAGACCTGCTGCTCCTCCATGAGCGCCTCGATCGCATCGGTGAGCTGGATCTCGCCCCCGGCACCCTTCTGGGTCTGCTCGAGCTTGTCGAAGATCTTCGGTGTCAGGACGTAGCGGCCGATGATCGCGAGGTTCGACGGCGCCTTGCCGGGCTCGGGCTTCTCGACGAGCCGCGTGACCCGGTGCAGCCGGCCGTGGTTCAGTGCTCCCTCCACCGGCTCGCTGGCGATCACCCCGTAGCGGTTCGTCTCGGCCGGGGGAACCTCCATCACCGCGACCACCGACGAGTGGGTCTGGTGATAGGCGTGGATGAGCTGGCCGATGCAGGGCCGCTCACCGACGACGACGTCGTCCGACAGGATGACCGCGAACGGCTCGTGGCCGACGAGCTCCTTGGCCATCAGGACCGCGTGACCGAGGCCGAGCTGCTCCTTCTGGCGGACGTAGGCAACCTGGGCGAGGTCCGTGATGTGGCGGATCTGGCGGAGCATCTCGATATCGCCCTTCTCCTCGAGCAGGTGCTCCAGCTCGTAGGAGAGATCGAAGTGGTCCTCGATCGCCCGCTTCTGGCTCGACGTGACGATGATGACCTGCTCGATCCCGGCCGCGACCGCCTCCTCCACGGCGTACTGGATGACCGGCTTGTCGACGAGGGGCAGCATCTCCTTGGGCTGGGCCTTCGTTGCCGGCAGGAATCGTGTTCCCCAGCCGGCGGCCGGAAAGACGGCTTTGCGGACGCGCATCGAACCTCGTCGGAGGGAGTGATCGGCCGGTCGAGTATAGCCGAGGGTCCCCGCCGGCCCGCCGTCCGCCGGGCGGGCCGCCTCATTCCAGCGGCCTGTCAACCTCCCCGGCGAAGCGCCGGACGGCGGCCGTGAAGAGGACCGGCCGGTCGAGATTCGTGAGGTGGGTCGCCCGCGGCAGGGTCATCCGGCGAGCGTCGACGGCCGCCTCCGCGAAGTCCCGCGCGCTCAGGCGGAAGAGCAGGTCGAACTCGCCGTTGAGGAGGAGCGTCGGGCCCGGATAACCGGCGAGTCGGGGTCGGAACCGCTCGCCGATGAGCGCCCGAACGGCGACCGCCCCGCCCCGGAAATGGAAGCCGCCGGCGATGATCGGCACGGCGATCTCCGGTGGGAAGCGGGTCCGGAAGAACCAGCGGTTGATCCGGTCCAGGAGCGACTCGTCGATTGAACCGAAGATCGTCGCGAGGGCCCGGTACAGCAGCGAGCGGGGCCATACCGGCTCGGCCGTCGCACCGGCCAGCACGAGGCCCGCCACGCAGTCGGGCCGCCTGGCGGCGACCTCCATCGCCACGTATCCGCCGAGCGACAGGCCGACGAGGACTGCCCGGCCGCCAGCCTCCTCCTCGACCGTCCGGACGACCGATTCGGCCGCCCCGCCGAGGGTGAACGGGGTGCGCGCCGCCGTCCCGTGGCCCGGCAGATCGGGGGCGACGCAGTGGAACTCGCCGGACAGGCTCGCGATCTGGCTCGCCCACTGGGCCCCGGTGAGTCGCGTGCCGTGGAGGAAGACGATCGCCGGCCGCCGGCCGCCGCGTCGAGCCCCGGCCAATGGAATCAGTCGGGGCCGGCGACGAGGCGCCGCTCGACGGCATAGAGCGCGGCCTGGGTCCGGCTGGCGAGCCCGAGCTTGCCGAGGATATTGCTGACGTGGGTCCGGGCGGTCCGCTCGGTGATGCCGAGGTCGGACGCGATCTCCTTGTTGCTTCGGCCGCGTCCGACGAGGGCGAGGACCTCGAGCTCCCGTTCGGTGAGCGGCTCGACCGCCGGCGCCGTCGAGCGGGTCCGCATGCCCTTGGCCAGGATCCGGGCGGCCGCCGGGTCGAGATGCACCTCGTCGTTGTGGGCGGCCCGGATCGCCGCGGCGACGTCGTCCGCCTCGGCATCCTTGAGAATGAAGCCGCTGGCACCGGCCTCGAGGGCCGCGGTCACCTTCTCCTCCTCGATGAAGCTCGTGAGCGCGACGACCTGGACCTCGGGGTGAGCGGCCTTGATCCGACCGATCGCGGCGATCCCGTCGAGCTGCGGCATCACGAGGTCCATGAGGACGACGTCGGGCAGCAGCTCGTCAACGAGCTCGACGCCGAGCAGCCCGTTCTCGGCTTCGCCGACGATCTCGATGTCGTCGAGCAGCTCGAGGTAGCCGCGCAGGCCGCGTCGAACGACACCGTGGTCGTCCACGAGGATCACCCGGATGCGCCCGGTCTCGGTCACCGTCAACCTCCGCCACTCATCGGATCGGACACATCATCGCTCAGCGCCGCTCGCGACTCGCGGCCCGGTCTGCAGCACGGGATCGGGCCTCGACCGCTGGAGGAGGACCGCGGCGCCGAGGATCGCCGCGCCGCCGAGCGCCTGGATCGGCTGGATCCGCTCGTCGAGGAGGGCCGCGGCGAGCAGCACGCCGACGACCGGCTCGAAGAGCATGAGGATGCCGGTCCGTGTCCCTCCGATCGCCCGGATGCCGGTGAGGAACAGGATCGACGGGATGCCGGCGCCGAGGACGCCGGAGACGATCGCGATCAGGAGCGCGTCGGCGGAGCCGACGGGCAAGGCCAGTTCGGCGGTGGAGCCGATCGCGAGGGCGAGGATCGCGCTGACGACCATCGTCGAGGCGAGGAGCCAGCCCATCGCCTGCTCGGTCGGGACGGCCGAGAAGCCGTGGCGGCTGATCGTGACGAAGACCGTCTGGCTCAGGGCCGCCAGGAGGGCCAAGCCGATGCCCAGCGCGTCGGCCCGGAGCGGTCCGCTCGGGTCGAGGCCGCCGGCGACGACGAGGACCATGCCGCCGAGCGACACGATCAGCGCGCTCGCACGGATCGCGTCGAGCGCCTCGTGGCCGCGGGCGACGGCGACGATCGCGACGAACGCCGGATACGTGTAGAAGCCGAGGAGGACGAGCGCGATCGTCGTCCGGCCGAACGCGATGAACGTCGCGATGTTGAGCACGATGCCCGTGGCCGCCGCGATCGCGAGCATCAGCGCCTGGCGGCGGGGCAGCCGCCACGGCGCGACGAACCGCCGCCCGCGCGAGATCCGCCAGGCCGCGTAGACCGCCACGACGAGGGTGCCGAATGCCGCCCGCCAGGCGACGAACGAGAACGGCTCGAGACCGGCGTCGTACGCGAACCGGGCGAGCGGCCCGAGCATCGCGAAGCCGACCGCGGCCGCGACAACCGTGATCGACCCGACGAGAAGCGTCTGCTCGCGCATCCGCGCATCCTACGGGCGGGCGGCACATCCCGGTTTCCGGCGGCCGCGGCGAACGCCCGCGCGCTCGTCGCCGGTTCGCGTCCAACAGTGCTCCCAGCACTGGTAGGCAGTTCGAGAGTGGTCGGCGGCACACGGTTGAGTGCTCCGCCGTGCGTGGCGACGGCCGATTCCGCGGTTCTCCGCCCTCTGCGACGCGGTTAACAGTGCCCTGGCGACTGGTAGCGACGTTGCCGTCGCGGCCGGCTCTCCCGAGACGGCGCGGCCGGCTTTCCCCGGGCGGCGCCAGCGCCTCAGGCTCGGCCCAGTTTGCCCTCGGCCACGTCGGGTGCGCCCGTCGGCGGCTCGGACGTCCCGTCGTGCTCCTGGCGGGCGCCACCGAAGCGGACGTTCGTGAACGGGATGCGGATCTGGCGGAAGGTCTCGATCGACACGAGGAAGCCAGCGAACAGGAAGACGACGCCGAGGAACTTGCCGACCTGGAAGAGCTCGGTCGAGCCGAATCGGTTCAGCGAATCGGTGATCGTCGGGATGAACGCCCCGACGGCGATCAGCATCGTCGCCGGGACCCGGCTGTGGAGGCGCCCGGCGACGAGGGCCCGGAACGCGCCTGGCAGCGACGCGACGAGGTTGACCGCGATCGCGACGGGAGCGATGAACAGATTGAAGAGGAACTGGTCACCGGGCTGGTTCGGGTCCAGCGAATACGGCAGCACCCGACGCTTCGGCATGAAGACGTACGTCGAGAACACCGCTCCCAGGACGAGGGCGAAGGCGCCGGTGATGTTCAGGAACGGCGTCAGGAGGCGGAGGCTGCCGGGGAAGAGCGTGGCGATCGGCTGGCCGGTCGTCTCGTGCAGTGCGTATCCGGGTACCTCCAGGGTCGTGGTCGCCATCAGCACGACCGACAGCGCCGTCGCCCCCACGACCGCGCTCGCGGCGAGCATCGGCCAGCGCTCGTTCTGGAAGTAGGTCTCGACCGCGACCGCGAGGGCGAGGATCCCGGCGGCGATGAAGTAGAGGAGCGGCAGCGTGCCGGCGCCCGCGTATTCGGGTCGGTTGCGGACGAGGAACGTGAAGAGTCCAGCGAGGAAAAGGCAGAGTGCGAACGAGTAGCCGAACCGGGTCCGGCCCAGCAGGAACGCCGTCCCGAGCCCGAGCCAGCCGGCCGTCCAGACCGCCCCGGTCAGATACCAGCCGCGGTAGAGCAGCTCGTTCCAGCCCCACGCGGCCGCGATCGCCTCGCAGCCGGCGGCGATGCCGTAGAACACCATCCCGATCGCCCAGATGAGCTGGAAGCCGTGACGGCGCTCGCGCCACTGGTCGAGGAGGGCGACGGCGAACGCGAGGGCGAAGAGCGAGGTCAGCGACGGGAGGAGGGCGGGCGCCATCGGATCAGGCGACCTCGGTCCGGCGCGACCGGAGGACGAGCCGGGTGAACGGGATCCGGATGTCGGCGAAGACCTCGATCGAGACGAGGAAGCCCATGAACAGGAAGACGACCCCGAGCAGCTCGCCGACGAAGAAGGCGCTCGTGGCTCCGAACCGGTTGGCCCCGCTCGTGATCGCCGGGATGAGCCCGCCGAGGGCGATGAGGATCGTCGCCGGGACCCGGCTGTGAAGCCGCCCGGCGAGGAGCGCCGCGGCGGCACCCGGCAGGGAGGCCAGCAGGTTGACCGTCACCGCGACAGGCGCGATGAGGAGATTGGCGACGAACGCCGGCGCCGGCTGATCGCGCCGGAGCGAGTAGCGGATGACGCGCCGCTTCGGCATGAAGACGTAGGCCGAGTAGAGCGCCCCGAACGTCAGGGCATAGGCGCCGGTGATGTTGAAGAACGGCGTCAGGAGGCGGAGATAGCCCGGGAAGAGCTCGCCGGTCGGGATGTGCGTCGCCGGATCGACCACCCAGCCAGGTGGATCCAGGCGGACCGTCGCGACCATGATCGCGGACACGATCGTCCCGCCGACGACGATCGCGCCGGCGACGTGGATCCAGCGGGGGTCGCGTCGCCAGGTCATGACCGCGACGACGATTGCGAGCGCGGCCGCGATGGCGAGGTAGACGAACGGAGCGATGCCGCTGTCGGGGTAGTCGTACCTCCGCCAAGAGAGATACGTGAAGAGCCCGGCCAGCCCGAGCGAGACCGCGAACGAGTAGCCGAACCGGGTCTTGCCGAGGAGGTAGACCGTCCCGAGGCCGAGCCAGCCGGCGACCCACACCGCGCCGATCAGGTACCAGACGCGGTAGAGCGGCTCGCTCCAGCCGAACGCGCTGCCGAGGAACTCGGTCCCGGCCGAGATCCCGTACCACAGCATCCCGATCGCCCAGATGAGCTGATACGGCCGGCGCCGCGTGCGCCACTGGTCGGCGAGAAGGACGAAGAACACGAAGCTGAGCGCGGACGAGGCAAGCGGCAGGACGACGTTGGGATCGAGGCTCACGTCACGGCTTCCTGGTGGACGCGGACGAGGCGCAACAGCAGCCGGTCGAGAAGCGCCGATGCCGCCTCGAAGAGCGCGCTCAGCCGCTCCGGATCGAGCGCCCGGCGGCGGGCGAGGGCGCCCAGCTCCGAGAGGAACGGCCGGCGGGCGGCGACGAACAGCCCGACCGATTCGGTCAGGCTCAGGCCGGCCGCTGCCAGACGCCGGGCGAGGTCGTCGGTCAGCTCGACCGCCGTCGCCTCCGCTGCCGCGCGGGCCCCGTCGTCGGGCGCGTCGAGGTAGGCGACGAGGGAGGCCACGAGACCGCGGCCGTCGGAGCGGAACGCCTCGTGCTCGGCAGGCGGGATCGCGTCACGGGCACTGCCCTCGACGGCGCCGGCGCCATAGCTCCTGCGGTAGGCCCGTGAGAGTCGGTCGGGCGTCGCGCCGAGACTGGCCATCGACGGCCGATCGGCGCCGGGCCGCCGAGCCGCCAGCACGCGCTCGAGCTCGCGACGGTCGAAGCGGCGATGGCCGCCGGGCGTCACGAACGCCTCGATCCGGCCCTCGTCGGCCCAGCGTCGGAGCGTGTCCGGGTCGACCCCGAGGAGGCGGCTGGCGGGGCCGAGAGAGAGGCGGGCACGCTCGCCGGCAAGATGGGCGGGTGAACTGCCGGGCACGTCGATCCGGACCTCACGACATGAATCTGGGTAAATCTAGGGCAGAGCCTTCGGCTGTTGAGGCGGGCAGGATAGGAGGGGCTGCGGCCCCCGTCAACCGGTTCGGTGCCTTCTGCCGAAAGGGCTCGCCCGGCGGCCACAGATCAGGCCGGCACGACCTCGTGGTCGTCGCGATGGATGCCGTCGCAGAGCGCCCAGCGCGGCTCCGCGCCGTCGCCGGCGGGCACGGGTATCGGTCGCATGATCTCGCGGACCTGCCCGCGGCGGCAGAAGAGATACCCCTTGACCGCCATCCAGCGCCGGACGCAGGCCTGGTCGGCGTGGAACTGGAACGGCCCCGGGTTGATCGCGGGCTCATCGGTCCAGTCGGCCGCGCGCTCGGGGGCGACGATGTCAAGCACGTTCACCCGCCACGGCGTCCCGTGGATCCGGTTCAGGCACCCGTCGCAACGGATGGCGGTGTTGTCCTCCACGACGGTCGTGATCCGGACGCCGACGATCTCCATCGGCGCGATGGTAGCAGGGCCCGCCGCCGACACCGCCCGCCCCCGGGCGACGGGTAATGACTAGCTGGCTTCAGCGAGCCGATTGCCGATCACGGCCAGGGCCTGTGTGACGGCATCGATCTGGTCGTGCGGGATCGCCAGCACCTGTGGCTCGCGGGCAGCCAGGTCCGGCACGAGGACCAGGGTTGCGGGCCGCTCACGCTCGATGTCGAACTGGATCCGGCGCAGGTCGGTCGACTTTCGAGTCGATCCGGAGGCCGGGGCATTACAGATGCGCGGCTCGGATCCTTCGGATGGAGCGGAGCGTCGACGTCAGCCGGCGGGCGGTCCCTGGCAAATGCCCGGCGGGATCCCCGGTGCCGACGCGTCGATCGGCTGCCACGCCCACGCATGCAGCGCACCGAGGTCGTCCTTCCGTCCGAGGATGCCGACGTAGGTCCCGCCACAGGTCACCCTGACGTTGGCAGCACCGTACTGGTCATGGAAGCAGCCGATCCGGCCGGGTGCCCACTCCGCCCCGGCGAAGGAAACGAGCCCGGCACCGCTCGACCACGCCCGGTCCCCATGTCGGCCGGCGGAGCATTCGCCGGAACCGAGGGTGACACCGCTCGAGCTCAGCCGGTCCAGGTAGGCGGTCGTCGCGTCGTCCTCGCTGTCGAACAGATACGCCCCGACCCGAACGACGAGCGCAGTGTTGAGCGTGCATTCGATACCGGCGACTGCCTCCGCTGGAAGCCCGGCGGTCCGCGGAGCGCAGTTCCCGGCGACGTCGTCGCGGAGGGTGGCGACGATCGACTCCTCGACGCCCGAGAGCGGCACGGCCCCGCCGCGACTGGCCGGGTCCTCGATCCAGGGCTCGCCGTCGTGGTCGGCTGCCGCGACCCACCCCCGATGCGGCCAGCCGATGGCCTGGACGAGATACCACTCGTAGTCGTCGGCGAGGACCGGGCCCTCGATGACCTGGAGCCGCGTGCCCGTCCCGAGCAGGGGCTCGAGCTTCGCCGAGATCGCGTTGTCGACGGTCGGGGCAGTGCGGACGCGAAGGTCGGGCACGACGATTTCGACGATCGTGTCGGGCGCGAATCCCGCGGGCCGCGGAGCGTCCTGCGGTGGCGAGGCCGACGGGGCGATCGTCGCGGACGGGCGCGGGGCGGGGGTCGCTTCGGCGATCGGCGGTGGCGTCACCGCTTCGCTCAGGTCTTCCCGGTCCCGCAGGAGAGCGGCCCCGACGCCCACGGCCGACACGGCGAGCAGCGCGAGGAGCGCGGCCACGGCGATGAGGCGGAGCGTCGGGCCGGACACGCGGCGGGGCTGGTCGATCCGCTGCCAGATCGTCTGCGCTCGCTCCGGGGCGAGGACGAACGGAGGGATGTCGCGAACCATCCGGCCGTCGAGCTTGAGCGCGATGACCCGGCGACGGCACGGCGTGCACGCGGCCAGATGATCGTCGAGCGCCGCCTGCTCCGACGGCTCGAGCTCGAAGTCGATCGCGGCGGCCGCCAGCTCGAGGAACTCGTCGTGCGGCGTCATCGCGCCTGCTCCTGTCGCTCGAGCTCGAGGCGCACCTTGACCCGGGCACGCGAGAGGAGCGTCCGCGTCGCGCCG
>DASTEU010000419.1:0-2280 GCA_035709325.1 Candidatus Limnocylindrales bacterium
GAAGCTCATGGACACGCCGGCCGGCGTGCTCTACATCGTCAACAACTACACCGGCGACCGGACCGCCTGGGAGATGGCCAAGGAGCTGCAGGAGGCCGAGGGCCAGAAGATCGGCTACCTGCTCGTCAACGACGACGTCGCGGTCAAGGACTCGACCTGGACCGTCGGGCGGCGCGGGGTCGCCGGCAACTTCTTCGTGATCAAGGCAGCCGCCGCGAAGGCAGACAAGGGCGGAACGCTCGAGGACTGCGTCGCGGTCGGCGAGAAGGTCATCGCCAACGTCCGGACGATGGGCATCGCGCTGAGCTCGTGCACGCCGCCGGTCCGCGGCACGCCGCTCTTCGAGATCGGCGAGGACGAGATGGAGATCGGCATCGGCATCCACGGGGAGCCGGGCCGCGAGCGGGCCAAGATGCGCCCGGCGAACGAGATCGTCGACATCCTGCTCGACGCGATCGTGCCCGACCTGCCGTTCAACAGCGGCGACGAGGTCGCGTTGATGGTCAACGGGCTCGGCGGCACGCCGATCAGCGAGCTCTACCTGCTCTACGGCATCGCTCACAAGAAGCTCGCCGACAAGGGCATCACGGTCTTCCGAAGCTACGTCGGTGAGTACTGCACGTCGCTGGAGATGGCCGGGGCTCACATCTCGCTGCTGAAGGTCGACCAGGAGCTCAAGGACCTCCTCCTGGCCCCGGCCGAGGTCGCCTATCGCGTGTTCTAGACGGCGCGAGCATCGCTCGCGTCCGGACGGAGGGGCGGCCCACGGGCCGCCCCTCCGGCGTTTCTCGGGCGGCATCGCGACGCGGGCTACAATCACGGCCCTTCGCCCGGACCCCCACGAGGTGCCATGGCCACGGAGCGCGACGAAGGACGTCTCCCATCGACTCCCGGCGGCTCCGACGAGCCTGTCGAGGGCTCGGCGATCGCTCGCCCGGCCGTCCCGCGCCCTTCGGACCCCGTCCGCCGGGCGATCCTCCTGACCCCCATCGTCGCGGTCGTCGTCGGGATCGTCGTCGTGATCGCCAACCTGCCCGACGGCCGGGCCGTCATGCCCGGAGACGGCACGCCATCGATTCCATCGTCCGCCCCTGTGGTCGGCGCCCGGGGCTACCTCGTGAGCGTCGACGAGCTGCGGCAGCGCGGCGAGCTGTCCGAGGCGGGCGAGGAGCCGTATGCGTCCGCGGTCGCCGACCTCCTCGAGTGGGCAGACGGGGCGCTCGACGAGGACCCCGAACCCACCCAGCCGATCATCGTCGTCGGCACCGACAACGCGTTCGTGGACGACGCGCGGCGAGCGTACGGACTCGGGCTCGCCTATGTGCTCAGTGGCGAGGAGCGTTATGCCGCCGCGTCCCGCCGGACGATCCGGGCCTGGGTCGACACGGCGACGACGACCGCCGACACGTGCCACGACCACGGCGGCTGCCATACCTCGCTCATTCTCGGGCGGGCCGGTGCCGGCTTCGCCTTCGGAGCCGACCTCATCGAGGATTCCGAGTCGTGGACCGACCAGGACACGGCCGATCTGCGCCGCTGGATGGGGGAGGTCCTCCTGCCCGCGGCATCGGAGCGCATCAACAACTGGGGGGACGCGGGGACGTTCCTGCGGGTGGTCGCGGCCGACTACGCGGGCAACCAGCCCGAGTTCGAGCGGGCCATCGCGAAGTGGCGGGCGCTGGTCGACCTGATCGAAGAAGACGGCCGGATTCCGGAGGAGACGCGGCGCGGATCGGCCGGCATCCTGTACACGCAGGAGGCCCTGCAGTACAAGCTCGCCGTCGCCCGGATCGCCGAACGGCGTGGCATCGACCTGTGGAGCTACGTCGGGGCAGGTGGCGGTTCGCTTCGGCGCGCGGTCGACTACCTGGCCGACTACTGGCATCGACCCGAGGACTGGCCGGATCATCCCCGCCCCCGGACCCCCGCGGTCGGGCCCATGTGGGAGCTCGCCTACGCCCGGTGGCGGGACAGCCGCTGGGTCCCGATCATGCTCGACCGGCGCCCGTACGGGAACTTCGGTCACTCGGCGATCGCCTGGACCACCCTGACGAACGGCATTCCCGTCGAGGAGACCGGGGTCTCCGGGGCGTCGCCGAGCCCCGGATCCACGCTCGCGTCCGATGCCCCGGCGACTCCCGGGCCCACGGCTTCGCCGACGCCGTCGCCCGCAGCGGGCGCGCAGATCACCGGCCTGGCGGTCCGGCTCGGGTCGCCGCTGGCCGCCGGCATCGCGGTCGCGGTTCGCTGGGACCCTCCGACCACGGCCGGCGCGACCGT
>DASTEU010000420.1:0-2648 GCA_035709325.1 Candidatus Limnocylindrales bacterium
ACGAGCTTCGATCCCGGAAGCGGCTCCTCGCTGGCCATGTGCCGATTATCCCACGCTCGAGGGGAGCGGCCGGCCGGTGCGGAGCCCCCGGAACGCGATCGCGAGGACGACGCCGGCGATGAAGCCGCCGATGTGGGCGAAGAACGCGACGCCACCGCCTTCGGCTCCGGCGAGGCCCAGCGAGCCGATCCCGTCGATGAGCTGGAGCAGGAACCACAGGCCCAGGACGACGAGCGCGGGCACCTCGATGAGCTGGTAGAAGAAGCCGAGAAAGACGAGCGAGAGGATGCGCGCCCGGGGGAACAGCACGAGATAGGCCCCGAGGACCGCCGAAACCGCCCCGGATGCCCCGATCATCGGCACCTCCGAGCCCGGCTCGATCGCCACCTGGGCCGCGGCGGCGGCAACCCCGCCGAGGAGGTAGAAGACGACGAAGGCCGGGCGCCCGAAGCGATCCTCGATGTTGTTGCCGAAGATCCAGAGGTAGAGCATGTTGCCGCCGAGATGGAGCAGGTTCGCGTGGAGGAACATGCTCGAGAACACGGTGAGCGTCTCCTCGCCGGGCGCCAGGCCCGCGTCCCACTCGGCGAGCAGCTGGGCCGGGATCAGGCCGAATTCGAAGAAGAGGCGTTCGATCCCGCTCGGTCCGCCGTTCGTCTCGGCGCCGAGGCTGTAAGCGAACGCGACGACGCAGGCGACGATGAGTCCGATCGTGACGATCGGCGTGCGTCGGATGGGGTTCGCGTCGCGAAGCGGGATCACGGCGCCGGCGCGGCCGAGCCCTCGCTCGGCGCGGCCGACGCGCCGGAGGCTGCCGGATCGGCCGAGCCCGAGGCCGAGGGCGCCGGCGTCCGGGGCGGGACGTCCGGAACCGCCTCGAGGACCGAGGAGTAGACCGCGTCCCGCGTCGCCCAGACGAGCGTCGCGGGTGCCTCCTCCTCGATGGGCGCGATGACGTACATGCCGCGGAGGTCCTCCCAGCCTTCGAGCCCGCCGGCCAGGCGGTACTGCTCGACATAGGTGCCCTTCGCCTTGTCGAGGGCGATGACGCGGGCGTTGGCCCGGTCGTAGGCGTAGAGGAGCCCGACCCGCTTGTCCGTCGCCGAGGCGAGCAGCGAATACGACGGGGCGTCGCGGAGCAGTCCGTCGCTCGGCGGATCGGCCGACCAGCCCTCGGCCCGCCCGTCCACGAAGCGGACGATCGTGCCGTCGTCGGTGATGAAGATGTCGCCGTCGATGAGCAGGTCCGCGACCTTCGAGACGTCGCGGTCAACGGCGAGCCGCGGAATGTGGTCGGCGGGATAGCCGCTGCCGTCCGGAGCAGCGGTGTAGTAGATGATCTGCTCCTCGGACGGGTCGACGACGTAGAGGTTGTAGAGGCCCGCGCTCGCGTTCCGCAGGAACGTCCCGATCGCCCGGATGTCGTCGCCCCAGCTCGCGGAGTCCGCGACGCGGACCATCGTCGTCGTTCCGAGGCCGCTGTCGTCGGCCGGCCGCCAGCGCCACAGGACGTTCGCGGTGTCGACGATGAGGAGATCTCGCGTGCCGCCGAACGCCATGAGCTTCGGGGCGGCCTCGACCGAACCTGCCGCCTTCGTGCCGTCGCGGAAGATCGCCGTCGCGGTCTTCTCCCGCAGGTCGATCCGGAAGACGGTCTTCGTCGCGGCGTCGAGGACGTACGGCAAGTCGTTCGGGCCGACGATCATCTCCGTGATGTCGATCGGGACCTCGAGGCCGTCGAACGAGAGGATCGTGGCCGCCGCGACCGGCACGACACCATGGAGGCGGTCGAGGCCGGCGACCGCCTCGGCTCGGAGCGGTGCGATCGTCGAGTTCGGCACGCGGTTGGTGGCGGCGATCTCGAGCGCCTCGTAGGCCTCGGTCAGGAGCTCGAGCGCCTTCGGCGGATCGCCGTCGACGAGGTCGACGCCCGGGCCGAAGACCTCGTCGAGGTTCTCGCGGGCCGTCCGCAGTGCCGCCTCGCCGACGGTCAGCGAGGCGAGGTCCCGGCCGCTGCCCTGGCCGCCGACCGCCCAGACGACCGTGAAGAGGCCGCCCGACACGACGACGAGGGCGAGGACGGCCATCGCCGCCCGGCGCTGCATCTCGCGCTTCGCCGCGGCCGGCGTCACCCGCCGGTAGGCGGCCCGGCGGCGGGGCATGACCTCCTGGGCCCGAACGATAAGGCGCTCGAAGGCGCCGCCGGCCGCCGCCCGGGCCCGAACGGCGGAGGCCTGGACGGCCGCCACGCCGTCGGTGACGTTGTCGGCGAGCGGGATCGGCGAGCGGTCCGGAGCGCCCGCGAGCGGCTCGGCCGGGCGGACGGGGACGAGCGTCCGCGCCTTCTGGGTCGACGCGACTTCGGTCGCCTCGATCGCGATCATCGCGTCGCTCGCCGAGCCGTCGGACGCCACGAACCGGTGGTGGAGGTGCTCCATCGCCGGCTGCGGGTGAAGCGTGACCATCGCGTCCTTCAGTTCGTCGGGGCCGAGCCTGGCCATGACGTTCGGCGAGATCAGGACGAGCGAGTCGCCGACAGTGATCTCGCCGCGCCAGACGTCGGGCTCGAGGTCGCGGGTCGGCAGGCCGCGTTCGCGGTGCGGGTCGGGCAGCGTCGAGAGGCGGGCCTGGCGGATCAGGTAGGCCTC
>DASTEU010000421.1:0-5734 GCA_035709325.1 Candidatus Limnocylindrales bacterium
GGTGACGTCATCGCGATCCGGCCGGTGATGAACATGGTCCTCGGCGTCGACCACCGGGCGAACGACGGCGCCGGCGGCGCGGCGCTGCTGCGGGACATCAAGGCCTGGCTCGAGAACGTCGGCCCCGATACGCCGATCTACTGATCAATTCGCGGTGCGCGTCGTCGTCACGGGCGCGACCGGTTTCGTCGGAGGCGCGGTCGCCCGCGCCCTCAAGGCCCGCGGCGACGACGTCGTCGCAATCGTCCGCGACCCCGGGCGAGCGGCCGGGCTGGCCGCCGCCGGAATCGAGCTCGCCGCGGGCGATCTCGCAGACGTCGACGTCGTCGCGGATCGGCTGCGCGGCGCCGATGCCGCGGTCCATGCCGCCGGCAGCTATCGGGTCGGCATCGGCCAGGCCGAGCGCGACGCGATGTGGGACGCGAACGTCGGGACGACGAGCCGCCTCCTCGACGCCGCCGGTGCGGCCCGTACGCCGCGGATCGTCTACGTCTCGACCTGCAACGTGTTCGGCAACACCCGCGGCCGCGTCGTCGACGAGACGTACCGTCGCGACGAACGCGACGGCTTCCTCAGCTGGTACGACGAGACGAAATTCCGGGCCCACGAAGCGGTCGAGCAGCGGATCGCCCGCGGCGCCCGAATCCTCATCGTGTTGCCGAGCCAGGTCTACGGGCCGCGCGATCACTCGGCGTTCGGGAATCAGCTCCGACTGGCTCGCGACGGCCAGCTGCGGTATCGGGCGCTCGATCAGGTCGGCGTTGGGCTCGTCCACATCGACGACCTGGCGGCCGGAATCGTCGCGGCGCTCGACCGGGGCCGGATCGGACGTTCGTACATCCTGTCGGGCCAGACCACCACTCTGGCCGAGGCGATCGACCTTGCGGCGGCGCTCGGCGGCCATGAGCCGCCGCGGCTGCGCATACCGACCGGCGTGCTCAGGATCCTGGCCCCGCTGAGCGGGTTCGTCGGCCAGCCGAACGTCGCCGAGCTGATCTCCGCCGCAGACGGCGTGACGTATTGGGCATCGTCGGCCCGGGCGGAGGCCGAGCTCGGCTTCGTTGCCCGCCCGATCGAAGCCGGCTTCCGCGACACGTTCGGCGCGGCCTGACTACACTCGAACGATGGCCCGCGAGCTTCCGCTGTTCGAACCGCCCGGCGCGGCGGCCCACCACGCCCCCCCGGCGCCCGAAACGATCGCGATGGGCGGCCCCGTCGGGCCGCTGCCGACGCCACTTCGCCGCCACCCCGACTGGATCAAGTCGCGGATGCCGTCGGGCGACAACTACCACGATCTCAAGGGGCTGCTCCGCGGCCTGAACCTCAACACGGTGTGCGAGGAGGCCCACTGCCCGAACATCGGGGAATGCTGGGATCAGCGGACCGCGACGATCATGATCCTGGGCGACACGTGCACCCGGGCCTGCGGCTTCTGCGCCGTGAAGACCGGCCGCCCGACCTGGTTCGACGACGACGAGCCCCGTCGCGTCGCCGAGGCGGTCGGCGCGATGCACCTCGAGCACGTCGTCGTGACGAGTGTCGCCCGCGACGATCTGCCCGACGGTGGCGCCCGGATCTTCGCCGAGACGATCGTCGCGATGCGCGAGCGCAGCCCGGGCATGAGCATCGAGGTCCTCATCCCGGACTTCGACGGCTCCGACGACCGACTCCGGACGGTCATGGACGCCCGGCCCGACATCCTGAACCACAACCTCGAGACGGTCCGCCGACTCCAGAAGCCGGTCCGCAAGCGCGCCCGCTGGGAGCGGTCGCTCTACGTCCTCCGGCGGGCCAAGGAGATGGCGGTCGAGATCGGCTACCCGGTCCACACGAAGTCGAGCTTGATGGTCGGCCTCGGCGAGACTCGCGAGGAGCTGACCGAGGCCTTCGAGGCGCTGCGCGCCGTCGACGTCGACATCCTCACGGTCGGCCAGTACCTCCGCCCGTCGGAGAAGCACCTCCCGCTCGAGCGCTACTACCACCCCGACGAGTTCGCCGAGATGAAGGCGGAGGCGCTCGCGCTCGGGTTCAGGCACGTCGAGTCGGCGCCGCTCGTGCGGTCGAGCTACCACGCCCGCGACCAGGTCCCCGGCGCCGAACTGCGGGCCCTTCGCCGCCGCCAGGCGACGCTCGATGCCGAGGGCCGGGTGGTCCCCGCCGCGAGCTGACGGCCCGGGGAGGGGCTGGACAGCGATAGAACGGGCGTTCTAAACTCCCTGATGGCAGCCGAATACCGCGAGGAGCCCTGCCGCTCGGCGCTCAACAAGGTCAGCGGGATGTCATTCCGCTGGTCGCTCAATCCGTACACGGGCTGTGCGCACCGCTGCACGTTCTGTTTCGTCCGGGCGTTCGAGAAGCGCGCCGACCGGCCGTACGACGATCGCTACGGGCGATCGATCCGGGTCAAGACGAACGTCGTCGAGGTGCTCCGCCGCGAGCTCGCCCGGCCACGCTGGGAGCATGAGCTCGTGGTCGTCGGGACCGCGACGGATCCGTACCAGCCGGCCGAGGGCCGCTACCGCCTGACCCGCGGCTCGATCGCCGCCCTCGCCGAGGCCCGCAACCCGCTCTCGATCATCACCCGCGGCCCGCTCATCGTCCGTGACGTCGACGTCCTCGTCGAAGCGGCGCGGCGGGCCTCGGCGACCGTGACCTTCTCGGTCCCGACGCTCGACCCGGAGATCTGGCGGAGGACCGAACCGGCGACCCCGCCACCCCACCAGCGCCTTCGCGCACTCGGCCGTCTCGTCGAGGCCGGGATCGAGGCCAGCGTCGGCATGGCCCCGATCCTGCCGGGGATCTCGGACCGGCCGGAGCTCATGGCTGACGTCGTCAGGGCCGCCCGCGACGCCGGCGCGACCTCGCTCTGGACGAACGTGCTGTACCTCCGGCCGGGGACCCGGGAGCACTTCCTGGAGAACCTCGCCCGCGACTGGCCCGAACTGCTGCCGACGTACGAGCGCCTCTACGCGGGGCGGGCGTACCTCGGCAAGAAGGAGGTCGAGCCGGTCCGCCGCGAGGTCGCCGAGCTGCGGCACCGCTTCGACATCGCCGACCGCCGGCGGGTCCGGATCCTGCCCGCGCCGGCCGACGAGCCGGCCGCCGACGCGCTCCAGCTCGAGCTCGCCCTGGAGGAGGCGGCTTCCGCCGCTTCGCTCGCCGGGGAGGCCCGCGACCGCGCGTCCTGAGCTGCGCGGGCGCCGACGCGGAGCGGCTATGCTCAGGGCAATGGTCCGCCAGCTCTCCCGCAAGATCCCGCTCGCCGAGCTCCATTGCCACCTCGGCGGGGCGGTGACGCCGGCGATCATGTGGGGCATCGCCCACGCCCAGGGGATCAAGCTCCCGACGAAGGACTACTGGGAGTTCCGGGACATGATCACGGTCTCGGAGCGGCGGAACCGCAGCTTCGAGGGTTACCTCCAGCTCTTCCACTGGACCGAGCTGATCCAGTCGAGCCCGATCGCGGTGGAGCGGGCGGTGTACGAGGTCGTCGGCGGCGCCTACCGCAAGAACAACGTCACGACGATGGAGCTGCGCTTCAACCCGATGAAGCGCAACCGCGGCGGAGAGCAGGACCTCGACCACATCATCGCGGCCGCGACGCGGGGCATGGACCGGGCCACGCTCGAGTACCCGATCAGGCCGGGCCTCATCTTCTGCCTCGACCGGGCGTTTCCGTACGAGCTCAACGAGATCATCGCGGAGAAGGCGATCGCCTGGCGCGACCGGGGCGTCGTCGGGATCGACATCGCCGGCCCCGAATCCGCGACGTTCCGGGTCGCCGACTACCGGCGGCTCTTCCGGCGGGCCCGCCAGTTCGGCCTCGGCATCACCGTCCACACGGGCGAATCCGGTTCGATCGACGAGGTGGCCCGGGTCGTCGAGCTGCTCGAACCCGACCGGATCGGCCACGGCGTCAAGGCGGCCTACGACCCGCGGGCGATGGAGATGATCCGGGAGCGCGGCATCGTGCTCGAGATCTGCCCGACCTCGAACCTCAACACGCGTGTCGTGTCGGGCTGGGACGAGTTCCGCTGGATCTTCGACACGTTCCGCCGCAACGAGATCCGCTTCACGATCAACACCGACGGTCCGGAGATGCTCAAGACGTACATCCGCGACGAGATGGCGACGCTCGGCCGCCTCGGGATCCTCTCGGTCGAGGACCAGGAGCAGGCCGCCGCGACGGCGCTCGCGTCGTCGTTCGTGCCGAACGTCTCGGACGTCGCGGCGCCGCGACTCAAGCCGGCCCCGCGCGAGGTCGTTGAGCGCGAGGAGGCGTAGGGCGACGTCCGAGGCAGGCCGAGGCAGGCCGCGGTCAGGCCGCGGTCGGCCCTTCCGGATCAGGCCTCGGCGCGCGCCGTGATCCGGTAGGTGCAGCTGCGGTCGCCCGAGGCGATGTGGCTCTCCCGGACGACCTCGGCGTCGAGGACGTCGCGGTACAGCGCGATCTCGGCGTCGCACGGCGACGTGCTGACCGACGCGATGCCGTAGATCGCACAGTTGCACTGGCGGATCCGCAGCGTCCCGTCCGGCTCGACGACCGCGCTCGAGAGGTAGCCCTGCTCGTCCTGGATCACCGCGAGCTCGCGGACGCGGTCCTGCAGGGGTGCGTCGGCCGGCAGGCGATCGGCGAGGCGGCGGCGAACCTGCGAGGCGATCAGCTGGCGCCGGGCGTCGAAGACGTCGGCGACGAGCTCCTCGCCGCCGACCGCCTCGATCGCGCTGAGCAGGCCGGCCGCGAGCCCCTCGTAGTTCGTCGGGAACATCGACTGCGCGGCGGCCGTGACGTCATAGAGGTGGCGCGGCCGCCCGACGCCATGGCGGACGGTTCGGCGGTCCACGAGCCCCGCGGCCTCGAGGGAACGGAGCTGCTGGAGCACGCCGGTCCGGCTGGCGCCGAGCGATGCGGCAAGCTGCTCGGGCGCGCTCGCGCCCTCGCGGCGGAGCTGGACGAGAATCTCGCGGCGGAGCGTGGATGCGCCGTTGCCGAGGGCTTCGCCGCGGATCCTGAGGGCCTGCGCGGCGGCCGCGGACGCGATCGCGTCGGAGGTGAGCTCCGCGCCGTTCGAGGGCGACGCGGGTGGTGCGGCCGACGGGTGAGCGGCGTCCGCCGCCGTGCGGGGCGTGGCGGAAGCCTGTCGGTGCGGCGCAGGCATCCACGAAGGCTAGCACCGGTGCTGCCTCGACGCAGGGCCGCTGCTACGCTGCGCTCATGGACTTCGACCTATCCCCCGAGCATGCGCTCCTCCGCGAGACCGTCCGTGACTTCATGGTCAACGAGGTGGCGCCGGTCGTCGACGAGCACGAACGGGCCCGTCGCTTTCCGGTCGACATCGTCCGCCGCGTCGGCGAGATGGGCTGGCTGGGCATCCCGATCCCCGAGGACGAGGGCGGCGCGGGGCTCGACACCCTGGCCTATGCGATCGCGATCGAGGAGATCGGACGCGTCTGGGGTTCGCTCGGGTTGATCGTCGCCGCCCACACGAGCCTCGGCTGCGGCCCGCTCCACCTCGCCGGCACGCCCGAGCAGAAGGAGCGCTACCTCGCGCCGATGGCCTCGGGCCGAGTGCTCGGCGGCTACGGCCTGACCGAACCGGGAGCGGGTTCGGATGCGGGCGGGACCCGGACGACGGCCCGTTTCGAAGACGGCGCCGACGGCGGCAGCTGGGTCCTCGACGGCGGAAAGCGCTTCATCACGAACGCCGGCCACGCCGGCACGTACATCGTGACC
>DASTEU010000422.1:0-8296 GCA_035709325.1 Candidatus Limnocylindrales bacterium
TGAGGCGGTTGCCGCGGCGCCGTCCGTCGAGCGCGTCGTCATCGTCCGGCGGCTCGGCGAGGCCGCGCAGAGCATGCCCTGGACCGGCGGGCGCGACCTGACCTGGGACGATGCGATGGCAGCCGGGGCCGGCGCCGGCCCGCTGCCCACCGGCCCGCCCGACCCCGAGACGCCGTACATGCTGATCTACACCTCGGGGACGACCGGCCGTCCGAAGGCCGCGGTCCACGTCCACGGCGGCTTTCCGATCAAGGGTGCCCAGGACCTTGCCCACACGTTCGACCTGCGCCCCGGCGACGGGCTCTTCTGGTTCACGGACCTGGGCTGGATGATGGGGCCGTGGGCGATCTCGGGGTCGCTCCTGCTCGGCGCCAGGCTCGTGATGTACGAGGGCGCCCCCGACTTCCCGGGACCGGACCGGCTGTGGGCCGTCGCGGCTCGCCACCGGGTCACGCATCTCGGCCTGTCGCCGACGGTCGTTCGGGCGCTCATCCCCCACGGCAGCGAGCCGATCCGCTCGCACGACCTGGCGGGCCTCCGCGTCCTCGGCTCGACCGGTGAGCCCTGGGACCCCGACTCCTGGTGGTGGTACTTCCGCGAGGTCGGTGGCGGCCGCTGCCCGGTCGTCAACTACTCGGGCGGAACCGAGGTGTCGGGCGGAATCGTGGGCTGCAACCTCCTGGCCCCGATCCGTCCGGCATCGTTCAACGGACCGTGTCCGGGCACGGCCGCCGACGTCGTCGGCCCCGACGGTGCGACCCTCCGCGGCGAGGTCGGCGAGCTCGTCGTGCGCCGGCCGCAGCCGGGCCAGACGCGCGGCTTCTGGAACGACCCGGAGCGTTACGTCCAGACCTACTGGCGGCGGTTCCCCGGGACCTGGGTCCACGGCGACTGGGCGATCGTCGACGGCGACGGCTACTGGTACATCCGGGGCCGCTCCGACGACACGCTCAAGGTCGCCGGCAAACGCGTCGGACCGGCCGAGGTCGAGGCGGCGGCGGCGGCCCATCCGGCCGTCGTCGAGGCGGCCGCGATCGGCGTCCCCCACGCGGTGAAGGGCGAGGCGATCGTCGTCGTCTGCACGCTCCGCCGGGGCGAGATCGCCGACGACGACGTCCGCGCGGCGATTGGCCGGCGGGTCGTCGACGACCTCGGCAAGACGCTCCGCCCGGAGGCCGTCGTCGTCGTGCCGGCCCTGCCGAAGACCCGCAGCGGCAAGATCATGCGGCGGGTCGTCCGGGCTGCGTTCCTCGGCCTCGACCCGGGCGACCTGTCGGCCCTCGACGACCCGACGACGATCGAGGCGATCCGGGCGGCCGGCCCGGCCGCCACGAACAGGCCGTAGACTCACCTGCCGGCCGCGGACCACGGAGACGACCCATGACCCGAAGCCTGCTCCTCGTCGGCACGTCGAAGGGTGCCTTTATCCTCGAGAGTGACGGCGATCGCCGGGACTGGTCGATCCGCGGGCCGCTCTGCGACGGCTGGCCGATCCACGACCTCCAGTGGGACCCCGCGACGAGCTCGATCTACGCGGCGGGCGGCTCGCCATGGTACGGGCCCGCGGTCTTCCGGAGCGACGACCTCGGGGCGACGTGGAGCCATTCCTCGGAGGGCCTGACCTACGGTGACGAGGGTCCGAAGATCCCGACCGTCTGGAACGTGACCCCGGCCCACGGCGCGATCTACGCGGGCGTCGAGCCGGCCGGCGTGTTCCGGAGCGCGGACGGCGGGGCGACGTGGCAGCACGTCTCCGGCTTGCGCGACCATCCCAGCCGGCCCGGCTGGCAGCCGGGTGCGGGCGGGCTCATCTGCCACACGATCGTCCCCCACCCGACCGACGAAGAGCGGATGTGGGTCGCGATCAGCGCCGTCGGCACGTTCGCGACCGAGGACGGCGGGGCGACGTGGGAGGCTCGGAACCGCGGTGTCGCCGCGTGTTTCAGCCCGGACCGCTACCCGGAGACCGGCCAGTGCGTCCACAAGCTCGTGATGGCCGCCGGCGACCCGGACCGCCTCTATCAGCAGAACCACTGCGGCGTCTACCGCTCGCTCGACGCCGGGCGTCAGTGGGCGGACGTGAGCGCCGGGCTTCCATCCGAATTCGGCTTCGTCATGGCCGCCCACCCGCGCGACGCGGCGAGCGCCTGGGTGATCCCGCTCACCCATCCCGAGGAGGGCCGTCTCGCCCCCGACGGGGCGCTCGCGGTCTGGCGAACCCGGGACGGCGGCGATGGCTGGGAGCGCCACGCCGACGGACTGCCCCAGGAGAACGCCTTCGTCGGCGTGCTGCGTGAGGCGCTCGCCGTCGACGGGCGCGATCCGGTCGGCGTGTTCTTCGGGACCAGCACCGGCCAGCTGTACGGGTCGGCCGACGAGGGTGTGACGTGGCGCCTCATCGCCGACCACCTGCCGCCGATCTGGGGCGTCGAGGCTGTCGCTCTCGACTGACCGATCATGCCCGTCACGGTGATCCTGCCGCGTTCGCTCGTCTCGCTCATTCCCGGGACGCGTCACGCGACCGAGGTCGACGCCGCCACGGTGCGGGAGGCGATCGACCGACTCGACGAACTGACGCCGGGCCTCCGCAACCGCCTCGTCGACGCCGGGCCCGTGCTCCGCCGGCACATCAACGTCTATGTCGATCGCGAGCCCGCCACGCTCGACACTCCGCTCCGGCCCGGCGCGACCGTCCACGTGATCCCGGCGGTGTCGGGCGGCTGAGGGTCAGCCCACCGTCGCGAGCGCCACCTCGAGCGGGTCGAAGGATTCGGTGCGTTCGGCGACGGTGTCGGCGCCGAGACGGACGCGCTCCCCCGCGTCCGGCGGATCGCCCAGGACCGACCGCCACCCGTCGTCGGCGAGTCGATCGAGCGTCGCGACGGCCGCGGTCACCGTGGCCCGCGCGTGGTCGAGCGCGACACCGGCCAGTCCCGATGGCTCCCGCGCCGAACCCAGCTCCGCGGCGACACCGGCCGCCAGGCGCGACGCGGCGATGGCCCGGGCCGTGTCGCGGCCGGCGCGCCGCAGGATCAGGGCGCTCTCGGGCCCCGCCGGCGCGACGGCCGCCACGATCGCCGACCAGGTATCCGCCGTGCCCCTGCGCGAATCGGCGGGCGGCTCCTCGAAGCCCAGGGCGACACCGGGGTGGAGCGCCCGGCGCACCGTGACCTCGGCGAGGGCGCGGGCGGAGGGGTTCGATTCGCCGACGAGCCACGGCGGCATCGCGCCGACGACGAGCTGGTCGGCCGACAACCCGTTGCCACGGGCGACCGCGACCGCGAGGGCCTGCAGGGCCAGGGCCCGACCCGCCCGAGTCGCCGGGTCGGACGGGATCCCGCGGGCGAGGTCCGGTGCAACGACGAGGGGCCCGGCCGTGAGGGCGAGGGCGACGCCCGCCCGACCGAGGAGCGCGTGGGCGAACGCGTGATCGGCGAGGGCACGCTCCGGGGCGACGCGGCCGTTGACGATCTCGGCGAGCGGATCCGACTCGGCAAGATCGACCCGCTCGAACGCGGCGACGACCGCCGATTCCGGGGCGCCGAGCGGCGGGGCCGTCGTCGCCAACCGGACATAATTCCGGCGCCGGGCGGCGATCTCGTCGAGGCGGCCGCGAAGCGCCGCGAGGGCTCGCTGGCTCCCGGTCGGTGCCCGCTCCGCCCGTTCGGCGGACGTCTCGCCGTCGCTCGGTCGCCAGACCGGCGCGTCGAGCCCGGCGTCCCTGAGGCGGTCGGCCAGCTCGCGCCCGATCGGCACGTCGACCTGGACCAGGTCGGCGCCGGCCTCGAAGATTCCGCCGACCGCCGCGAGCGCATCCTCGATCTCGGGGTCGACGATCGTCGTCCCGATCCAGGGTCGCCCGGGTTCCCCGAGCACGTCGAGGAGCTCGCGACGCGCCGTCCGATTTGCATCGATCCGCTCGAGGGCGGCGGCGGTCAGGCGCCGGGCCTCCTCTTCGGCGACGGCCCGGCGGTCGGCCTCGCGGAGCAGCTCCGCCTCGAGGCCCAGGTCGACCGCCCCCGACGCGACGTCGAGAGCGAGCTGCTGGGGCGCCAGGTCGTACTCGACGAGCGCCATCGCGAACGGCATGACGACACCGCCGCCGAGCCGGTCCGTCCGGCCGCCGAGGTAGTGGTCGACCGCGGCCCAGGCGAGCGGCCGGCCGGCGGCATCGAGGCCCGAGACGCCGAACATCCGAAGCAGCGCCCGCTCCCGCCCGATCGTCGTCGACGCTCGCGCCCGGCCGGCCCAGGCGCCGGCCAGCGTCTCGGCCCGCTCGGCGAGGCGATCGAGGGGTCCGAGTGCGCCGGCGGCGGTCATCGCCGACCGCCCGCCGGTCGGGATCGGCGGCGGGAGGGCGCGGCAGGCGTGCTGGGCACGGCATCCCTCGCGGCGGACCGTGGCCGGCCCGCCAATCGGTCGCGGCGCGCGGTCATCGGCCCCAGTATGGCCCGCGGCTCGGCCCGGCGGGCGGTCGGGAAGCCGCCCTACTCGCCGCTCTCCGGGCCGGCGGCCGCCTCGCGCGCGATCTCGCCGACCCAGACGTGGCCGTCGGCGAACCGCTCCAGCTTCCAGATCGGCGCTCGCGCCTTCGTCTCGTCGATCGCGTAGCGGGCCGCGGCGAACGCCGCGTCGCGATGCGGTGCGACCGCGACGACGGCGACGCTCGCCTCGCCGAGCGGCACCTCGCCGGTCCGGTGGACGATCGCGATCCGGTCGACCCCGAACCGTTCGGCGATCTCGTCCGCGATCTGCCCGAGGATGCCGGCGGCCATCGTCTCGTGCGACTCGTAGTCGAGTGCGTCGACCGAGCGGCCCGCGTGACGGGCGGCCTCCGCTTCCTGGCCCGGGGCCGGCGTCCCCGGCGTGACACGCGTCCGGCCGACGAAGCCGACGATCGCGCCGTCCTCGTCGGTCGCGAGCCGGTCGCCGAGTTCGGCGAGGAGCGCGGTCGTGAACGGATCGTCGCGGAGCTCGAGGATCCGGGCGGTCGGTTGCCGGTCCGACCCGGCGCCGCCGCTCACCGGCGGGATGATCGCCAGCTCGCGCGCTTCGCCGATCGGCGTGGAGGGGTCGGCGTAATCGCCATCGAGGGCGAAGCGGACAAAGCGGCGGCCCGGCGCGAGTCGCGGGTGGAGTGCCACGAGCGCCTCCCACGCCGACTCGATCGTCGCGTCGTCCGGCAGATCGATCTCGAGCTGGCGCGTGCCCGCGATCTCGCGCTGGATCGCGAAGAGACGGACGCGGATCGGCGGCATCAGACCAGCAGCCCGGCGCCGAAGTAGAGGCCGGCAGCGAGGATCGTCCCGGCCGCGATCGAGCCGACGTTGATGTAGAGCAGCCCGGTTGCCGATTCCATCGAGCGGCTTCGCGCAGTCTGGACCGCCGCCCACGAGACGACGAGCGGGAAAATCAGCCCGACGATCAGCCGCAGCCAGACGAAGAACGCCCACTGGCCGACGAGGACGCCGAACGGGGAACCGCCGGCCGGACCGGCTCCCGTGGCCGCCCAGACCGCGAAGAGCACGACCTGGAGCGCGACGACGGCAAGGAGCACCCGGGCGATGAGGATCAGCGGTGCCTCCGGGAGCTTCGGCGTCACGAGGTACCAGTGGCCGAGGATCATCGCCGCGAAGACGCCGCCCGTCGCGATCGCGAGGACGACGAGCTGGAGGAGCAGGGGCACGGCGCCCAGCGTTCCGCCGCCCCACCCGAGCGCGCCGAACAGCAGGGTCGCGCCGGCGGCGGCGACACCGGCGCCGGCGAGGACCGGCGCGCGGCCGTCACGGGCGAGGACGATCGTATAGGCCGCCGCCAGGATGAGGAAGGCGGCGAGGGCGATGCGACGGGGCGCGTCGAACGCAGGGTCGGCCGTGATCGGCGAGTCGCCGAGCGTCGCCGGAAGGGCCTGGTCGGACAGCCACGCGAGCAGCCCGATGGCGACTGAGCAGCCGGCGGTGAAGACGAGGAAGCCGCGGGTCGCTGCGGTCCGAAGGCGGGCGAGCACGACCGCCGCGAACGACCCGATCGCGACCGACGTCAGGAGGGTCCAGTTGATGAACGCGAGGTTCTCGGCGATCCGGTCGGCAGGCACCGTTCGAGTGTAGCCGTCGCAGCGTTGCCGGCCGCAGGGCCCTCACCGCGCTGAGCGGTCATCCGGCCGCAGGCGAGCACGGCTGCGTCGCGGTTCAGGCCGCCCGAGGGTCGGCTGGCGGCGTCGTCGTGCTCGAATGTTCCGGATCGAGCACCGGCGTCGCTTGGCGGTTCGGTCCGGCGCCTCGGTGGCGGACTACGATGGGCGGCGCAACGCTTGGAGGTGATTCCGTTGACGCTGGCAGCCGACACGACGTTCACCTGGTACGGCCACTCGGCGTGGGAGGTCCGCACGCCCGGCGGGCGGACGATCCTGCTCGACCCCTGGTTCGGGAACCCGAAGAGCCCGAAGGCGCCGGACGAAGTGAGCGCCTGCGACCTCATGCTCGTCAGCCACGGCCACTTCGACCACTTCGGCGACGCCCTCGCGATCGCCAGCCGGACCCGTCCGACCTGGCCCTGCATCCACGAGCTCGGCCTCTGGCTCGAACGCAACTACGCCCATAAGGACGGCCTGATCGGGATGAACAAGGGCGGCACGGTCGACGTCGACGGCATCCGCGTTCGAATGGTCCACGCGGACCACTCGGCCGGCGATATCTACGCCGCCGCCGAGTCGCCGCTCTATCTCGGCGAGCCGGTCGGCTTCATCGTCGACCTGGAGAACGGCTTCCGCTTCTACTTCGCGGGCGACACCGAGCTGTTCGGCGACCTGCGGCTGATCGGGGAGCGGTTCCGGCCGCAGCTGGCGTTCCTGCCGATCGGCGGCCATTTCACGATGGATCCCCCGGCGGCCGCCTACGCGGTCGAGCTGCTCGGCGTCAAACATGTCGTCGGCATGCATTACGGGACGTTTCCGGTGCTGACCGGCACGCCGGACGCGCTCCGCAGCGAGCTCGCCGCGAGAGGCCTGCCGGACGTCGAGGTTCACTCGACCGAGCCGGGCGGGAGGATCGGCTGAACCCGTCGGACCGGGTCCGGGTCAGGGCCCGGTCGCGACCACGAGCTGCGGCGGATTCGCCCCTTCCCGGCTCGAGTAGTAGGCGCTGTTCGTGTTGCCGTCGGCGATGAGCACGTCGTACGTCCCGTCGGCCGTGATCGACCCGGTCAGGTCGATCTCGACCCAGGTGCCGGCGGCCACGGCACCGACATCGCGGATCGCCGGTCCGGTCGGCGCCGGCTGGTTGCCCCAGTTGAGCGTGGCCTCTTCCCAGGCGTTGCTCGTCGGGTAGACCGTGCCGCCGTCGGGGCTGGCGTCGGTGCAGAAGAGGCGCAACGTCACCGAGCTCACCGACGCACCCGTTCCGCTGACCGAGAACCGCAGGTACGTCCGATACGACCCGGTTGCGTCGAGGCGCACGCGCAACTCCGTGCTCGTCGCTCCGGACTCCGAGCCGGGCGAGCTCTGCATGGTCCGGGAGTCAGCCGTCGCGACGAACGTCGAGGTGCCCCCGGGCGGTGGACTCGACGGGGAAGGGCTGGGGCTCGGCGTCGGCGAGGGGCTCGGCGTTGGTGAGGGGCTCGGCGTCGGCGAGGGCGTCGGCGATGGCGAGGAGCTGGGCGACGGCGACGGTGACGGCGTGGGCACCGTTCCCACGGTGATCAGGCCGGACTTGAGTTCCTCGTCCGAACCGGCGGAGTTGGCGGCCGTCAGCCGCACCGAATACGTCCCGGCCTCCGCGTACGTGAAGATCGGGTTCTGGGCCGTCGAGTCGACCGTCCCGTCCGCGTCGAAGTCCCAGGCCCAGCTCGTGGGCCCGTTCGTCGATGCATCCGCGAACTGAACGGTGAGCGGCGCCGGCCCGCCCGTCGGCGTCGCCGAGAAGTCGGCGACAGGCGCGATCGGCTCGGTGCCGCCGGCCTCGTAGCCGACGATGAGCTGCGCTGGATTCGCTCCCTCACGGCTCGAGTAGTAGGCGCTGTTCGCGTTGTTGCTGTCCAACGCGAAGGCGTAGGTCCCGTTGCCCGTCACGGCCGCGCCCAGGTCGACCTCGACCCAGGTCCCGGCCGCCGAGGTCGCGCCCACGGAAGCGACGGGGGTCGCCGGCAACGCCGGCGCGTTCGCCCACGTGATCCCGCGCTCCGTCCAACCGCCGGCGACCGGGTAGACCCCACCCCCGTCGGGGCTCGGATCCGTGACGTAGAGGCGCAGCCGCGCCGATTGGACCGGTCCGGCGAGACCGCTCACCGAGAAGCTCAGGTA
>DASTEU010000423.1:0-11829 GCA_035709325.1 Candidatus Limnocylindrales bacterium
GTCCATGACGGCAGGACCGCCTGTACCCACGTCGTGTGCCAGTTCCTGTCGCTCGCCTGGAACGGCACGATCCCGACCCTGAACGAGGTCAACCGGATGGCCGGCATGCCGAAGAACGCCCGGAGCGCGGAAAGCAAGGAACGGGGCATGCGGCCCGGCGAGTTCCGGCAGTTCCTCAAGGCGGCACGGATTCCCATGGAGGTCCGGTTCGGGCTGCCGTTCGGCACGCTCCTCAAGGCCGCGGACGACGCGCCGGTGTTCTACGCGATGCGGTATGGCTCGGCCCCGAAACGCACGAAGAAGCACCCCAACGGCACGACCCAGACGGGCCGCAAGGTGCCCGACATCCGCCACGCGGTCGTCATGCTCGGCCACCTCCGCCTGCGCAATCCCGACGGCACGTTCCGGGTCGAGGTCTTCCGCAAGGAGCCGAACCACGGCTCGCCGAACCGTCCGGAACGGCCGCCGTACGACACGATCTCCGACCGCCAGGCCCGGATCGAATACGAGGCGTACCGGGACCTCCTGCGCCAGCCGCTCTACGCGGCGCTCCCGACGAAGGCCCTGCCCGTCCTCGGCACGTTCACGTTGCCGACGGTCCCTCCGCCGCCGCCGCTCGTCGTCACGAAGCTCCAGGCATTCAGCGGGGTCGCCACGATCAAGGGTGACAGGCACTTCGCCGTCCAGATCGCGGACCGCGAGTACATCGCCCTCGGAAAGGGCATGAAGAAGCGGGTCGTCGCCCTCGGCCGCCTGGCACCGCGCCTGCCCGGGCCGCCGGGCGATCGGACGAACGTGGTCCTCGTCGGCGACGAGGCCGCCATCCTCCTCCGTTCGGACATCATCCTCGAGACCGACGGCGGGGACGTGGTCGATCCGCCGCCCACCGAGGCCGACGAACAGGCGCCCGACAGCTTGCCGATCCCGATCCCCTCCGGCGACGCGCCGCCGGAGGTCGAGGACCCGCTGGCGAACGGGCCCACCAGCCCCGACTGACTCCGCTCCGGTCAGGCTCGGCGGGTGACCCGGGATCCGTCGGGGCCGTCGACGACCTGCCAGCCGCGATCGGTGAGGTCGTCTCGGATCCGGTCGGCCGTCGCGAAGTCGCGCCGGGCCCGAGCCTCGTCGCGCTCCCGGGCGAGCCGGGCGATCTCGTCGGGCACCGGCGCATCCTCTGCCGTCCAGGCGCGGTCGAGCCCGAGTCCGAGGACCAGGTCGGCATCGAGCGTGAGCCAGCGCCGCTCGTCCGCCGCCAGATCGCGGTTTCCGAGTGCTTCGCGAACGACGGCGAGAGCGGTCGGCAGGTCGAGGTCGTCGTCGACGGCCGCGCTGAATCGATCATGCAGGTCGCGGCCGGCGGGGGACAGCGGGGCCGGCGGGGCGTGGGCCCGGTCGGAAGGCGTCCAGGCTGCGGCGTCCGGCGTGGTGCCGTGGCCGGCGACACCGTCGGCCGTCCCGCTTGGGCGGTCGCCGGCGGGCGCGGCGTCGAGGACCGGCGGTGCCGCCCACGGCCCGTCCGGCGGGGGCGGCCCGAGGACACGGAGGCGGTTCCGCAACGACTCCAGGCCGGCTGCGGCCGCCCCGATCGACTCGTCGGTGTACTCGAGCTTGTGGCGGTAGCGCGAGGTCAGGGCCAGGTAGCGGAAGGCGAGGGGGTCGATGCCGCGGTCCGCGAGCTCGGTCACCCGCTCGATGTTGCCGGCCGACTTCGCCATCTTCTGGCCGCCGACCTGGAGGAACTCGCCGTGGACCCAGAGCCGCGCCGGCGGCCCACCGACGATCGGCGCCGACTGGGCGATCTCGCCCTCGTGGTGGGGAAAGACGTTGTCGATGCCGCCGGTGTGGATGTCGAAGCGGGGGCCGAGGTGGCGCATCGCCATCGCCGAACACTCGAGGTGCCAACCGGGGAAGCCTTCGCCCCAGCGGTCGGTCGGCCACTTGAGCAGGCGCCCCTCGCCGGCCGACTTCCAGAGGGCGAAGTCGGCCGGATCGCGCTTGTCGGGCTCGACCTCGCCGCGATGGCCGGCCCGGAGGTCGTCGACGGTGTTGCCCGACAGGCGCCCGTAGTCGGGGAACGACTCGACCGAGTAGTAGACGTTGCCGAGCGGGGACTCGTAGGCGAATCCGGCATCGACGAGGCGCTCGGCGAGCTCGACCATCTCGGGGATGTGTTCGGTCGCACGGGGGAAGACGTGAGCCGGGAGGATGTTCACCGCGGCCTCGTCGGCATGGAAGGCAGCTTCGTACGCGTCGGCGATCTCGGCCGGCGTCTTGTTCTCGAGCCCCGCCGCAACGAGCATCCGATCCTCGCCCCGATCGAACCGCTCGTCACGCATGTGGCCGACGTCGGTGATGTTCTGGACGTGGAGCACGCCGAGCCCGTGGTACAGCAAGGCGCGCCGGATGAAGTCGGCGAGCAGGAACGTCCGAAGGTTGCCGACATGGGCGTAGCGGTAGACGGTCGGGCCGCAGGTGTACATCCGGACCGTCGCGCCGTCGAGCGGCAGGACGGGCTCGACGCTGCGGGTCAGGGTGTTGCGCAGGCGGAGGGTCACGTCCCTGATCCTACCCGCCGAGGATTTCCCGGCTTTGCGCCGGACGCGCCCTAACGTTTCGCGATTGGCCTCGTTATCGGCGATAGAGGCCTCGCAACAATGACATCGTTCCCCCGGCGGTGTGGTGACGCGAGGCCTCTTCTCCTGCCCGCGGACGCCTGCGGGACGCTGGGTCCCCGAATACCAACCGGGGTGGTGGTACACGCGATCCGGGCGGCCTACGGTGGATCCTGAGCTCCGGGGGAGGTGCCGGCCGTGCGTGAGGCTCGGCGCCCGGCCGTCTGGAGGGACCCGCGCTCGCGCGTACCACTCCCCGGGTTGGTAAACGAGTCCGTCGGCCGACCAGGGCCCAAGGCCCGGCGGCGCTCGTTCCGTGGGGAGGGTTCGATCCCTATACTCGGCCCATGCGCCGCTGGGTCTGCATCGTCGCGCTTCTCGCGGGCTTCACCGCCGAGGACTACACGCGTTCGGCGCGCCTTCGGAACCCGATCGCCATCGAGCGACCACTCGACGCGCCGGCCGGCCTGACCGGGCGCGGGACGAGGTTCGGCACGACGCTCGCCTGGTGGAGGCGACCCTGACCGCGACCGAGGGGCGACAGCCGGGGGCCCGCCGCGGGACGGTGGCGACGGGGGCGGCGACGATCGCGGCGCTCGTCCTCGCCCTGTCGGGGCTGCTCACTGGCGCGGGCGCCGGCGCCGCCCCACAGACGACCGGCGGCCCCCTCGGACCTGCCGCCGCTGCGGCCGCTCCCGACAGCGTCCGGATCCTCATGGGCGAGGCCGGCAGCCTCGATCCCGCCGTCCAGGGCGACATCGGCAGCGCCGCGGTCTCGGCCCAGCTCTACGAGGGCCTCACCGCGTTCGACGCCCAGCTCCAGGTCCGGCCGGCCCTGGCCGCGTCGTGGGATCTGCTCGACGGCGGTCGGCGGATCGTCTTTCACCTCAAGCCCGACCTCACGTTCTCGGACGGCACGCCGCTCACCGGCGAGGACGTCGTCCGAAGCTGGCTTCGGATCGCCGACCCGGACGCCCCGTCCCCGCTCGTCTCGCTCATCGGCGACGTGGAGGGCGCGCTCGCCTACGCCCGCGGCGAGGCGGAGCCAACCGACGTCGGCCTGACCGCCGACGGGCTCGACCTCGAGGTCCGCCTCGTCCGGCCCGCCACCGACTTCGTCTCGATCGTCGCGAGCCCCACGTTCGCCGTCGTCCCGGCCGCGATCGACGACGACCCGACGGGGCTGCTGCCAGGCAGTTTCGTCGGCAGCGGGGCCTACGTCCTGCGCGCCGCCGACGGGGCGACGACGACGCTGAGCGCGAACGAACGCTACTGGGCGGGCCCGCCGGCGATCCCGACGATCGAGATGGTTCACGACATCGGCGGGCGCAGCCCCGTTGCCGCGTTCGAGGAGGGGGACCTCGACCTGACCGACATCTTCAGCTTCGACGCGACCTGGATCGCGTTCGACGCGGCCCTCGGCCCGCAGCTGCGCCAGGGCAACTCGATGTCGGTCAACTACTACGGCTTCGACACGACGCGGCCGCCGTTCGACGACGTCCGGGTCCGGCAGGCGTTCACCCGGGCCGTGGACTGGCGCCGCCTGGTGCCGCTCGTGGCCGGCGAGACGGCGTCGCTGGCGACGAGCATGGTGCCGCCGGGCATCCCCGGACGGAGCGAGGAGGACTTCCTGCCGCCGTACGATCCGGACGGCGCCCGCGAGCTGCTGGCCGACGCCGGATACCCGAGCGGCCGGGGCTTCCCGGAGATCTCGTTCCGGACGTTCGGCGGAGGCTACGACGCGGCCGTCGTCGCGGAGGTCGAGCGCGAGCTCGCCATCGACGTGGCATACGAGACGATGACCGGCGACTACTTCGGCCGCCTCGCGATCGATCCGCCGAACATCTGGTCGATGGGCTGGGTCGCCGACTACCCCGGCCCGAACGACTTCCTCGGCATCCTGCTCGGCACCGGGTCCTCGAACAACTACGGCGGCTGGAGCTCGGCTGCGTTCGACGCCGCGATCGCCGATGCCCTCGAGACCGCCGACCCCGACGAAGCCCGGGCGGCGTTCGATCGAGCCGAGGAGATCGTGCGCGACGAGGCGCCGGTCGTGCCGCTGTCCTACGACGTCGAGTGGACGCTCGCCCGGACGGGTCTCCTCGGGGCCCATGAGAACGGGATGGGGATCGTCCGGATGGCGGGCCTGGCATGGGACGAGTGACGACAGACCGGCGCCGCTGGAGCGTTGCCGCGGCGCCGCTGCTCATCCTGGCCGCGGCCCTGCCGGCGCCAGGACCGGTGGCCGCCGCCGACCCGGTCGACTTCGGCCGGCCGAGCGCCTCGTCCGCCTACGGCGAATCGCTCAGGTTCGTCCAGCCGGTCGAGCTGCCGGCCCCGGCGGATCGGGTCGAGATCCTGCTCGAAACGCCCGGCGCGGCGGGGCCTTCGGTCGTCGAGGTCGAGCCGCCCGGCGGCAGCGGCGCCCGGGAGCTGGCCTTCGAGATGGAGCTCGAAGACGGCCACATCGTCCCGAACACGACGTTCACGGCACGCTGGCGCATCACCGACGCTGACGGCGTCGTGTCGGTCGGGCCGGAGGTGACCCATGTCTACGCTGACGATCGCGTCGACTGGCGAACGGTCGAAGGCGACATCGTCCGCGTCCACTGGTACGAGGGCGGCGACGGCTTCGGAGAACGGGCGCTCCAGATCGGCGAGCGGGCCGTCGAGGAGACCGCGGCGCTTCTGGGCGTCACCGAGACCGAACCCATCGACTTCTACGTCTACGCCGACCAGGAGACGTTTTACGGCGCGCTCGGGCCGGGGACCCGGGAGAACGTCGGCGGCCAGGCCCACTCCGACATCCGGACGCTCTTCGCGCTCATCACGCCCGGCGAGATCGACGCGGGCTGGGTCGAGGTCGTCATCCCCCACGAGCTCGTCCATCTCGTGTTCGCGACCGCGATCGACAACCCCTACCATGCACCCCCGCACTGGCTGAACGAGGGACTCGCGGTCTACCTCTCGGAGGGGTACGGCGCGTCCGACCGGAACGCCGTCGAGACCGTCGCCCGGGACGGCTCGATCATCCCGCTCGAGGGGCTCGTCGGGGCCTTCCCGACCACGCGCGACCGCTTCTTCCTGGCCTACGCCGAAAGCGTCTCGGCCGTCGACCACATCGTGGCGACCTTCGGTCGCGACGCGCTCGTCCGGCTGATCCGCTCATATCAGACCGGTGTGACCGACGACGAAGCCTTCGAGGCGGCTCTCGGCGTCGACATGGCCGGCTTCGAGGCCGACTGGCTGCGAAGCGTCGGAGCGAGCGCTCCGGTCCGCCACGGCCCCCAGCCCGCGCCTCCGGGGCCCGTCCCCGACGGCTGGAGCGGCGCCGCGCCGGTCCCGAGCGTCGAGCCGGGGCGATCTCCCGCCGGTGCGACGTCGGCGCCGACGTCGCCGGTCCCCGGCGTGGCGGCGGACGCGAGCCCGCTCGTCCCGATCCTCGTCGGCGGCCTCCTCCTGGCAGTCCTCGTCGCCTTCGGGCTCGTCCCGCTGCGGCGGCGCAATGCCACTGGCGCCGCGCCCCCGGCATCTGCCGCGGCCGGCGGCTGGACCGCGCCGCCTCGGTCCTGGGATCGGGGCGCGACCGACGCCGACGCCCGACCCAACCGGGGACCGATCGACGACGGCGCGCCCGACGGCAGTCCCACCGACGGAGTCCCGCCCGCCGACCAACCCCGGCCGTGACCCGGCTCGCCGGCCGGATCCGGGCGATCCCGACCTGGCAGGTCACGCTCGGCATCGCCCTCCTCGCGCTCGGTTTTCTCATCGCCGCCCAGCTCTCGGCCGAGGGCCCCCGAATCCGCTACACGACGCAGGAGCGCTCGCCGCTCGTCGAGACCGCGCTCGAGCTCCAGCGTCAGCAGGACGAGCTCAAGGCCGACCTCGTCGATCTCAGCGATCAGCTTGCCCGGCTCGAGCAGCAGGGGCAGGGGACGACCGCGATCGTTCGCGAGCTGAACGCCGAGCTCGAGGAGGCCCGCCTCGCGGCCGGTCTGCTGCCGCTCACCGGGACGGGCGTCGTGCTTCGGCTCGCCGACTCGACCCATGCGGTCCCCGACGGCGCGAACGCGGCCGATTACCTCGTGTCTGCCCGCGACATCCGGACCGTGGTCGACGAGCTCTGGCTGGCCGGCGCCGAGGCGATCGCGGTCAGCACCGAACGGGTGACGATCTCGACGGGCGTGCTCGACATCGGCCACTCGATCCTCGTCAATCAGGCCTATCTGAGCCCGCCCTACCAGATCGCGGCGATCGGACCGCCCGACCTCTTCGATCAGCTCGGCCTCTCCGAGGGCTGGCGCGAGTTCATCCAGACCCGCCAGGGCACGTTCGGACTCGACATCTCGTTCGCCGAGCCCGAGTTCGTCGACGTGCCGCAGTTCGCCGGCAGCCTCGTCCTCCGTGAGTCGCACCCCGTCGCCTCGCCGGGTCCGGTGCCGTGAGCGGCCCGCTCGCCGCACCGCGCAGCCAGCTCCTCGTCGCCTCGGTCGCGTTCATCCTCGGATTGCTGGTCGTCGGCCAGATCCGGGCCCAGGCGGGGAGCACCGGCCTCGCCGGCCTGTCGTCGCAGGACCTGACGCTCCTCGTCGCGAACCTGAACACGCGGAACGACCAGATCCGGGCCGAGATCGCGACCGTGGAGCGCCAGCTCCAGGCGCTCGAGCTCGGCGGTTCGCGTGGCGCGAGCTCGATCAACGAGCTGCGGGCGACGCTCACCCGGATCCGCGCGTGGGCCGGGCTCGATCCCGTCGGCGGCGACGGGGTCACGATCGTCGTCCGCGGTCCGCTCGGCGGGCCGGCCGTCGAAGACCTCGTGAACGACTTACGGAACGCGGGCGCCGAGGCGATCGCGATCGAGGACGTGCGGGTCGTCCCGGGCACGGTCATCGGCGGCCAGACCGGCGTGTCGGTCGACGACACCGCCCTGGCCGATCCCTTCTCGATCCGGGCGATCGGAACGCCGGAGTCGCTCATCGGGTCGCTGACGCGAGCCGGCGGCATCGTCGCCCAGATGGCGGCGACCCACCCGGACGTCACGATCGATATCGTCGACACCTCGGACATGGTCCTGCCGGCCACCGAGCGCGACCTCCTGCCCGACCATGGCCGCCCGCGGCTCTGATACCCTGACCGCCCGAATGACCGACGGACCCGCGCTCGAGCTCTTCCTCGGCGACGTACTGCGGCTGCGGCGACCCCATCCCTGCGGCGGGAGCGAGTGGCTGGTCGACCGTCTCGGGGCCGACATCGGGCTGCGCTGCCGGCGCTGCGATCGGCACGTCCTCGTCGAGCGGCGCAAGGTCGAGCGGCGGCTCGTCGGCTTCGTCAGTCGCGGCGATCCGGTCCTGACCGCGGCAGTCACGCCCGGTCCTGCGGTCGCCCCGGCCGAGGACCCCGGATGACCGCGGCCCGCCCCGCCGCCGACGACACCAGCGCGATCGCCGTCTTCCGAAACCGCCCGTTCCTGCTGCTCTGGCTGGCCCAGGCGTTCACCCAGATCGGCGGCAACATGGTCATCTTCGGGCTGACCGTCATCATCTCGAAGTCGACCGGCTCGACGACCGCGGTCAGCGCCCTGATCCTGACGTTCCTCGTCCCGGCCGTCCTGTTCTCGGCGGTAGCCGGCGTCTTCGTCGACCGGCTCGACCGACGGATCGTCCTCATCGTCACGAACGTCCTGCGCGGTTTCGCATTCATCGGCGTCTTCTTCGTCGGCGACAACCTGCTCGCGATCTACCTGCTGAACATCTTCACCTCGACCGTGACGGTCTTCTTCGCCCCGGCGGAGGCGGCGATGATCCCGCGCCTCGTCCCGAAGCGACAGCTGCTGTCGGCGAACGGCATCTTCACCCTCACGCTCAACGCCGCGTTCGCCCTCGGGTTTGCGCTCATCGGGCCGCTCGTCGTCAAGATCGCCGGACCCCAGGCCCTGCTGATCCTCGTCGCGGTCTTCTATTTCGTCGCGGCCGGCTTCTGCTTCACCCTGCCGGCCTATCCGCCCTCGAGCACGAACGTGATGACCCGCCAGACCGTGAGCGAGACCGAGAAGGCGGTGGAGTCGGTCTTCTGGCAGCTCCGCGAGGGCCTCGCCTACATCCGCGACCACCGCCAGATCAGCTGGTCGCTCACGTACCTCGGGATCGCGGCCTCGCTCGTCGGCGTGCTCGGCGTGCTCGGGCCGAACTTCGCCCTCCGGACCCTCGGCCTCAAGGAGGAGGACTTCGTCGTCGTCGTCCTGCCGCTCGGGGCGGGGATCGTCATGGGCATCTTGCTGTTGAACGCGTACGGCCGTCTCCTCCCGCGCCGGCGGGTGATCGAGTTCGGGCTCGTCGCGCTCGGCATCCTGCTTGCCGGGATGGCCCTGTCGGGCCAGATCAGCCGCTTCCTCGCGCGCGCCGAGGCGGCCGCGGGGCTCGTCGACCTGTCGGCCCTGACGTCGCTCCTCGCGATCGTCGTCGTGCTCGCATTCTTCGCCGGGATCTCCTACGGCTTCGTGGCGATCCCGTCCCAGACGCAGCTCCAGGAGGAGCTGCCCGAGGACGTCCGGGGCCGCGTGTTCGGCGTCCTGAACATGCTCGTCTCGGTCGCGAGCTTCCTGCCGATCCTCATCGTCGGACCGATCGCCGACCTGATCGGGACGACGCTGGTGCTGCTGCTCGTCGCCATCTCGATCGGCGCGTCGGGTATCGCCTCGATCGTCCTCCGCGGCGCCCTCAAGCCCGCCGAGACGCTCAGCCGGGCCGAGGTCGGCCGCCGGGACCCGATCGCCGCGGCCCTCGGCGCGGAGCTGCCCGACGCGCCGCCGTACGACGACGAGGAGCCCGACGAGGAGGACGGCGACGACGGGGCCGAGATCCAGGCCCAACCCGTCCCGGTGGCCGGTCCGGCGTTCACCGCCGGCCCGCTCGAGATCGACGGCTCCGCCGCGGACGAGCTGAGCGGGGACCGGTCCGACGCCGACGCCGGGACGGGTTCCGCCGGCCCGAGCGAGCGCTGACGGCAGCGGCCGTGGCTCGGGTCGCCGTCGTCTTCACCGGTGGCACGATCGGCATGCGCCACGACCCGGGGGCCGGCGGCAACGTGCCGGCGCTCTCCGGCGACGGCATCCTCGCGCTCGTCCCGGGCCTCGAGTCGATCGCCGAGATCGTCGCGATCGACCGCGGGCTCACGCCGGCGAGCCACTTCACCTTCGACGACTTGTTCGCGATCCACGACGCCGTCACGGGAGGACTGGCCGACGAGGCGACCGACGGCGTCGTCGTCGTCCAGGGGACCGACACGATCGAGGAGACCGCGTTCTTCTTCGACCTGCTCCACGCCGGCCCGAAGCCGGTCGTCGTCAGCGGGGCGATGCGGACCGCGAGCGCACCCGACTACGACGGCCCGGCGAACCTGCGCGATGCGGTCGCCGCCGCGGCAGCGCCCGAGCTGCGAAACGCCGGAGTCGTCGTCGTCCTGGGCGGGTCGATCGAGCCGGCCGACGACGTGACGAAGACCCATGCGTCGGCGCTCGACACGTTCCGCAGCCTCAACGCCGGATCGCTCGGGCACCTCGAGGGCGGGCGCGTCGTGCTCGCACGGGAGCGCGGCCCGCGACGGCACGTGTCGGCGCGTCGGGCGGCCGAACGTGTCCACCTCCTGACCGCGACGGTCGCGATGGACGGCACGCCGATCGAGGCGCTCCTCGCCGTCGGCACCGACGGCCTCGTGGTCGAGGCGACCGGTTCGGGCAACACCGCCGCGACGCTCCTCGCGGCCGCGGAGCGGGCGATCGCGGCCGGCGTGCCCGTCGTGCTCACGACGCGCTGCCCGGCGGGGGCGGCGAGCGGGGCCTACGCGTTCCCGGGCGGGGGCGCCACGTGGCTCCGTGCCGGCGCGATCCTCGCCGGCCATCTCGGCGGCCCGAAGGCGCGGGTGGCCCTCGCCCTCGGGCTGGGCGCCGGCCTCGACCGGGCCGCGCTCTCCAGGCTCCTCGCCGATCCGGCCCCGATCGCCGAGGCGGTCTGACCGTGCCCCTCGACGCGCTCGTCACGGGCCGGATCGCGACCCTCGCGGGGGAGCGCGGCTTCGGTTGGGTCGAGGCGGTCGGCATTACCGGCGGGCGGGTCGCGTTCGCCGGATCGGCCGTCGAGCTCGAGACGCGGGCTGACCCCTTCACGGTTCGCTTCGAGCTCGACCCGGACGAGGTCGCGATCCCCGGCCTGACCGATGCTCACCTCCACCTCGCCGACGGCGGGATCGCGATCGAGAACGTCGACCTGACCGCTGCAGCGACGCTCGACGACGGGCTCGTGGCGGTCGCCGCCGCCCACGAACGGACGCTTCCGACCGAGTGGCTCGAGGGCCACGGCTGGGACTCCGATCGCTGGGGCGGCTGGCCGACCGCGGACGACCTCGAACGGGTCGCCCCGGGCCGCCGGGTCGCGATCTGGGCCCACGACCATCACGCGCTGTGGGCCAGCGCGGCGGCGCTCGCCGAGGCGGGTATCGGGGCCTCGACGGCCGACCCGCCGGGGGGCATCATCCGCCGCGGCGACGACGGCGCCGCGACCGGTGTGCTCCACGAGACCGCGGCCCGCCTCGTGATGAACCGGGTGCCGCGCCCGACCGAGGAGCGTTACGAACGCCTGATCGCCCGGCTCGCCGGCGAGCTCGTCCGGCTCGGCGTCGTGGCGGTCCACGATCCGGGTGCGCTCTCGCTCCAGGGCGGCCTCGGCGGCCCGATCGCCGCCTACCGGACGCTCGCCGAACGCGGCGCGCTTCCCCTCCGGGTTCACGCCTGCATCCGCGAGGAGCAGCTCGAGTCCGCGGTCGCGGCCGGCCTGCGCAGCGGCGACCCGCTCTCACCCGGGGCCGGCCGGGCCCGGTTCGGCTGGCTCAAGCTCTTCGCCGACGGGACGCTCGGATCGCGGACGGCGGCGCTCCTCGAGCCGATCCAGCCCGAACCCGACCGCCCGCTGCCCCCGGGCACCGAGCGCGGCGTCTGGATGACGCCGCCGGACCGCCTCGGGGAGCTCGCCGGCAAGGCCGCGGCCCACGGCATCGCGACGATGATCCACGCGATCGGCGATCGGGCGGTCCGCGCGTCGCTCGAGGCCCTGGAGCCGACCGCCGTCGGCGTGCCGCTCATGCCCCGCCTCGAACACGTCCAGCTGCTCCATCCCGACGACCGCGGCCGGTTCGCCGGCGGCGGGATCGCGGCCTCCGTGCAGCC
>DASTEU010000424.1:0-2935 GCA_035709325.1 Candidatus Limnocylindrales bacterium
TCGTGGCGATCGGCGCGGCCCGCGACCCGGCGGTCGTCGAGCTCGCCGATCGCCTCCACCAGCTCTCGATCGACGCCGGCCGCGAGATCCTCTACGACGATCGCGACGAGTCGCCGGGCGTCAAGTTCACCGACGCCGAGCTGCTCGGGATGCCGTGGATCCTCACGGTCTCGCCGCGTTCCCTGGCGGCCGGCGGCGTCGAGGTGACCGAACGGGCGACCGGCGAACGCTCGACCCGGCCGACCGCCGAGGTCGAGGCGCTCATCCGGGGCGAGGGCCTGCCGACGCCGGCCTGACGCCGGACTCGACACGGGCTGGACGCGCCCCGAACGGACCGGCCGCGCCCGGCTGACGGGCTGGACGCGCGCCGTAGGATGGCGCGGTGTCCGGCAGCGTCGCCGCGGAACCCCGCTCGCCGCTCCTCCACCCGCTCGCGATCGGGGCCCTCGTCGCCCTCGTCGTCAACGACCATCTCCTGAAGTCGCTCTGGCCGGGCGTCGTCACCGGCAAGATCTCCGACGTCGCGGCACTCCTCATCGTCCCGCCCCTGGCGGTCGAGCTCGTCGGCGCGACCCGGCGCGGCGGGCTGGCTCCGCGGGGCCGCACCCTCGTTGCCGTCGCGGCCGCCGTCGCGGTCGGAGCATGGTTCGTCGCGGTCAAGCTCCACCCGGCGGCGAATGAGGCCTACGCGATCGTCATGGGCCTCGTCCAGTGGCCCGGCACTACCCTCGCCAGCCTGCTGGCGGGCCTGCCGCCACCGCCACCCGGCCGGGCGCCCACCGTCCTCGACCCGGGCGACCTGGTGGCGCTGCCTGCCGTGGCACTCGGAAGCTGGATCGGAGCGGGCTGCCCGACGCCGCGCGACGCCGGAAGCAGGAGCATCCGCGCAGTGCCGGCGTCCGCACTGCGGGTCGGTCTCGCGGTGGCCGCGCTGTTCGCGCTGGCTGCAACCTCACAGGCGCCGCCGGTCCATATCACCGAGGTCGCCCGCGACGAGGTCCTGCTCGCACCGGGCGATCCGCCGGTGAGCCGCCGGCTCACGGTTCGGCTCCGGCCCGGCACGACGGCCTACGGCGGATCGGACGCCGGTCGGCCGCTTGAGATCGTCGTCGAAGCCCGGGCGCGCTGGCCCTTCGTCGAGCCGCCGGCCCGCTTCGCGCTGGCCCGCGCCGGCGAGGACCCGCCCGCGCCGGCCGCCATCTCGCGCCTGTCGGTCGATCCGGCCGCCTGCGGCGAGGAGTGCACGCTCGACGTCGCGGTCGCGGTCGACTGGGCCGCGCCTCCCGACCGACCGCGCAGCTCCGTCGCCTGGGAGCTCGTCGTCACGATGCGCTCGATCGGAGGCTACGTGAGCGGCTTCATCGACATCGAAGGTGAAGGCCTGGTCGACCGGAGCAGTCCGGCGACCGCCGGCTGGCTGCTCCCGCTCCTGCTGGTCCCGGCCGGGGCGATCCTCGTCGGGGACCGGCTCCGCCGCCGCGCGACCGTCCCGTCGCGGGGCGTGGCGACGGCGGGTGACGCAGTCGTCGTGGCCTCCGCCGGCGTTCTCGCCGCCGGGCTCATCCTGCTGCCCGTCCTCGTCCCGGCCGCCGGCCTCGAGCCAGCAACGCTGGGGCTGGGGCGTGTCGTGCTCCTCGGCGGGGTCGGGTTCGGGATCGCCATCGTCGTCGGCCTCGTCCGCTGGTGGCTCGGTGCGGGCGAGCTGCTCGCGATCGTCGTCCTCGCCGGAATGTTCCTGGGCCTGCTCGTCGGGGCGCGCCTCATCGCCAGCGCGTCCGAGACGTTCGCGGGCCGCGGCCTCCAGCTCGCAACGGTCGCGACCGTGCTCGCCGGCGTGGCACTCACGGGAGGGGTGGCGCGGCGTTCGCCCGGCCGGAAGCCGCCGGAGCCGACGCCCGACGAGCTCGGGGTCCCGCCGATCGGGACCGCCCGGCTCGTCGTGGCCGCGGTCCTCGTCGCCTTCACGGTCGGTTTGGGGCCGTTTCTGCCGTGGCTGGCCGCGCTCCTCGGTTTCGGGGTCGCGATCTGGTGGGCGGGCCGAGGGCACCTGCTCGGGATCGCCTCGATCGTCGCCGGCGGCCTGCTCGCGATGCTGCTCATGATGCGCGGCCCGGTGCTCTTCGGCGGTGTGACCTGGAACGAGATCGACGAGATCTCGCTCTGGGCCGGCGGCGTCGCGGCGGCGCTCGGGCTGTTCGCCGCGCTGGGGATCATGGCCCGCCACCCCGAGCGGCCGCCCGGCGGCCGCCCGAAGGCCGTTCCGGAGTTCGGCGCGCCGCTACGATGAGGCGGCGATGCCGCCCCGCCCGATGCTCCCGCCCGACGACCTGTACGCCCGGCTGGAGCTCTCCGTCGACGCGAGCCCGGAGGCGGTCGAGATCGCCTGGCGGGCGCTCCTCAAGCGCCACCACCCCGACGTCGCCGGCGCCCACGCCGACGACATCGCCAAGCGAATCAACGTCGCCCACGACTGGCTCTCGGACCCGGAGCTGCGGGCCCGCTATGACCGGGAACGGCATCCGGGCCGGGATCGGCGCCGGACCGGGGCACTGGACCAGCGGCCGGCGTCGAGCGGCTCGCGGCCCGCTCCGCGCCGCCGCCCGCGGCCGCCTCGCCAACGGCGGCCCCTCGATCCGGCCGAAGCCGTCGAACGCCACATCGACCGGGTCCGCCGCCTGAACGACGACGAGCTCGACCGGCTGTCGCTCGCCGAATCGCCGCCGATCGCCTTCGTCGCCTCGATCTCGCGCTTCCTGCCGCCGGAGCGGCTCGCCGCGGTCGCGACCGTGGAGAGGCGCATCCACGACGCGATCCCGCGGCGGAGCCGGTGGGACGCCGCGACCCGCGACGCGGTCGTCGGCTACGCCCACGAGCTGATCCTCGGGCCGTTCCTCGACGACCATCTCTCGGAGCCGTTCCGGGAGCGGGTTCGCGA
>DASTEU010000425.1:0-2305 GCA_035709325.1 Candidatus Limnocylindrales bacterium
GGAGCGCCGGACGGCACGGGGCCGACGACCAACGGTGGCCTCGAGCTCAGCGACGGCCCGGTCACGATCCACCTGCGCCGCCGGGGTGGTGGATGAGGGCCCGCCCGATCTGGCCGCTCTTCCTGGGGCTCGCCGCGGCGGTCGTCGCCGTCGACCAGCTCGTCAAGGCCTGGATCGTGAGCGCGATCGAGCCGGGGGAGCGGATCGAGCTCGTCGGCGAGTACCTCCGGTTGATCGTCGTCCAGAACGACGGGGCGGTGTTCGGGCTCTTCCGCGACAACGCGCTGCTCTTCGGGCTGCTGTCGCTCGTCGTCGTCGGGCTGATCGTCGCCTACCACGGCCGCTCGCCGCGGTCGGTCTACCTCTCGACGACGCTCGGCTTCCTGCTCGGCGGGGCGATCGGCAACCTCATCGACCGGCTGCGGCTCGGGCACGTCATCGACTTCGTCGACGGCGGGATCGGGGACCTCCGCTTCTACACGTTCAACGTCGCCGACTCGGCGATCAGCCTCTCGATCCTCATGCTGATCCTGCTCGCGATCCGCCCGGGCCTCGCCGACTCCGAGCGGCCGGGCGCCGCGCAGGCGCCGGCCGAACGGGACGCGGCGCCCGATGGCGACCGATCGCCCGCCGTCGCGGCCGCGCCGAAAGGCGATCGTTGACGGTGGACGCGGGCACGGCGCCCTCTCGTTCGGGCCCGGCCGTGCCGGGCACGCGTCGACTCCGGGTTCCCGACCAGGCGGCCGCCCAGCGCGTCGATCGGTTCGTCGCCGACGTCACCGGCCTGTCGCGGAGCCATGTCCAGAAGCTGATCGGCGCGGGCAACCTGACGACCGCCGACGGCACGGCGCTCAAGGCCAATACGATCGTCGGGCCCGGGACCGATCTCCGCCTCGTCGTCCCCGCGGCCGAACCGCTCGACCTCGCGCCGGCCCCGGAGATCGGGCTCCGGATCGTCCATGAGGACGCCGATCTCCTCATCGTCGACAAGCCGGCCGGGCTCGTCGTCCATCCTTCGCCCGGCCACGCCGGCGGCACGCTCGTGAACGCCCTGCTGGCCCGCGGGGACGCGGCCGACTTCGGCGGGATCGCCGGCGTCCAGCGGCCGGGCATCGTCCACCGCCTCGACCGCGACACGAGCGGCCTGCTCATGGTGGCCAAACACGACGCGGCCCAGGCCTCGCTGATGGCCCAGCTCAAGGCCCGGCGGGTGAAGAAGACGTACCTGGCCCTCGTCCACGGCGACGTCGCGGCGGCCGCCGGACGGATCGAGGCCCCGATCGGGCGCGACCCCCGGCACCGCACGAAGATGGCGGTCGTCACCGACGGTCGGCCGTCGACGACCGGGTATCGGGTCCGCGAGCGCTTTGCCGGCTGGACCCTTCTCGAGCTCGACCTCGTGACCGGCCGGACCCACCAGATCCGGGTGCATCTCGAGGCGATCGGCCACCCGATCGCCGGCGACCCGGTCTACGGGACCGGGACGTCCCGACGCGGACCCGATGTGGCCGGGGGCCTCCATCGGCTGTTCCTCCACGCCTGGCGCCTCGAGCTGACCTCGCCGTCGAGTGGGGCGCTCATCCGGGCAGAGGCCGGCCTGCCGCCGGAGCTGGAGGCAGTCGTCGAGGGCCTTCGCGAGGCCGCTGCGAGGCCGCGATGATCGAAGAGCCGTTCTTCGACGTCTCCGCGGATCCCGGCCGGCCGGCCGAGGTCGTCGAGGGCGCGCCGGGGGCGATGCTCGTGATCATCAGCGGGCCCTCGGGTGTCGGCAAGGACACGATCATCGAGGCGCTCCGCCGCCGGGAGCGGGCCGACGGCCGGGGCGACGGCCGCTTCTACGTCGTGACCTGCACGACGCGGCCGCCCCGGAACGGCGAGATCGACGGCGTCGACTATCACTTCCTGAGCCGCGAGGAGTTCCTGCGGATGCGCGCGGAACGCGGCTTCCTGGAGGCCAACGAAGTCCACCGGAACTGGTACGGGTCGCCGCGCAAGCCCGTCCGCGACGCGCTCGTCTCCGGCCGCGACGCGATCCTCAAGATCGACGTCCAGGGCGCCCAGGTCGTCAAGGAGCAGGTCTCCGAGGCCCTCCTGATCTTCATCGTCCCACCCTCGCTCGAGACGCTCTTCCAGCGCCTGCGCGCCCGGGCGACCGAGACGGTCGACCAGCTCGAGCAGCGCCAGCGCGACGCGGCGCTCGAGCTCGCCCGCCAGGATGACTACGACTACGTCGTCGTCAACGAGACCGGCCAGGTCGAACGGACGGCCGAGCGGATCGACGCGATCATCGCCGAGGAGCACCGGC
>DASTEU010000426.1:0-10173 GCA_035709325.1 Candidatus Limnocylindrales bacterium
AGGGCGAGACGTCGGCGCCGGCCGGCGAGGTGACGGCCGGCGAGGCGACGGCCGGCGAGGCTTCGGCATCGGCTCCGCCGTCGCCCAGGTCGAGTCGGGCGAGGACGAACAGTGCGACGCCGATCGCGACGAACACCGTCACGAACGCGACGACCTGGCTCGCCCCGGTGAGGAGGAGCGACAGGGCGCCGAGGACGACGCAGACGGCGTAGATAAACAGGACCGTCCGGCGATGCGAGAGGCCGACGTCGAGAAGCCGGTGATGGAGGTGGCCGCGGTCCGGCGAAAACGGCGATCGGCGCTGGGCGACCCGGCGCACGATGATCCAGAACGCGTCGATGATCGGCACGCCAAGGACGAGCAGGGCGACCGCGACCTTGGCCGTCCCGAGGATCGCCAGGACCGCCAGCGTGTAGCCGATGAACATCACGCCGCTCGTCCCGACGAACACGGTCGCCGGATGGAAGTTCCAGCGCAGGAACCCGAGGAGCGCCCCGGCCAGGGCGAAGCACAGGACGCCGACGAACGGCTGGCTCACCTGGGTCGTGAGACTGATCGTCCCGAGCGTCACCGCCGCGATGAGGGCCACGCCGGACGAGAGCCCGTCGAGCCCGTCGATGAAGTTGATGCTGTTGATCATCCCGGCGATCCACAACACGGTGAAGCCGATCGCGAACGGCTCGCTGAAGCGGATGAGGCCCGGCCCGAGCGGGTTCGCGATGAAGTCGACGACGATCCCCAGGCCGATCGCGAGCAGGGCCAGCCCGAGCTGTCCGACGAACTGCCAGCGGGCGCGCAGGTCGAAATAGTCGTCGAGCACGCCGAATGCGGTCGCGAGGCCGCCGCCGAGCAGGAGGGCGACGAGGTTCGCGGTGTCGACGGCGAACGGAATCGTCAGCCACTTGAACTCGGCGCTCGCGAGGCTGATCGAGAGGGCCACCGCGATGAACGCCGTCGCGACCGCCACGCCGCCTCCGCGCGGAATCGGGGTGACGTTGACCCGCCGGTGGTCGGGGTGGTCGACCGCGTCGACATAGAGAGCCACCCGTCGGACGACCGGGGTCAGGACGAACGCGATGACCGCCGCCGCCACGAAGGCCGCGATGAGGAACGGAACGGCCGCCCCGGCGACCGCGCTGAACGTCACGCGGCCGGCAACCCTGCCGGGTCGCCCCGCCCGTCCAGGCCGGGAACGGGGAACCGCTCACCGATCGCCCGGACGTCGCCGGCCAGGGCCTCGAGAGCGGCCGGATCGGCGCGCTGCTCGATCGCGTCGACGATGATCCGCCCGATCTCGCGCATGTCGTCGGGGCCCATGCCGCGGGATGTGACGGCCGGCGTGCCGACGCGGATCCCCGACGACGTGTTCGCCGGCTGGGGATCGAACGGGATCTGGTTCTTGTTCACGGTGATCCCGACCTCGTCGAGGAGCGTCTCGGCCTCCTTGCCGGTCACGCCGAGCGCCGAGACGTCGACGAGCGCGAGGTGGTTGTCGGTGCCGCCCGACACGATCCGCACGCCTCGGCCGGCAAGCGTGTCCGCGAGCACGGCGGCGTTCTCGACGGTCCGCCGCTGGTCCCGCCGGAACTCCTCGCCGAGGGCGAGCTGGAACGCCACGGCCTTGCCGGCGATGACGTGCATCAGCGGGCCGCCCTGGGTGCCCGGGAAGACGGTCTTGTCGACGGTCGCGGCGAGCGAAGCCTTGACCGTCGGGAAGCGCTCGGGGTCGATCCCGGCTGGCAGCTGCCGGCGGCTGAAGATCAGGCCGCCTCGAGGGCCGCGCAGGGTCTTGTGGGTCGTGGTCGTGACGATGTCGGCGTGGGGGAACGGGCTGGGATGAACCCCCGCCGCGACGAGGCCCGCGATATGGGCCATGTCGACGAACAGCAGGGCGCCGACGTTGTGGGCGATCGCGGCCATCCGCTCGAAGTCGATCATGCGGGAGTAGGCCGATGCGCCCGCGACGATGAGCTTCGGGCGAACCTCCGCCGCCTGGGTCGCGAGCGCGTCGTAATCGATTCGCTCGGTGTCGCGGCGGACGCCATAGGCATGGACCTCGTAGAGCCGGCCGCTGAAGTTCAGCTTCATGCCGTGGGTCAGGTGGCCGCCCTGGTCGAGCTTCATGCCGAGGATCGGGTCGCCCGGCTCGAGCACGCTGAAGTAGGCCGCCATGTTGGCCTGGGCGCCCGAGTGGGGCTGGACGTTGACGTGTTCGGCGCCGGGGAAGAGCGCGAGCGCCCGTTCCTGGGCCAGCGTCTCGGCGACGTCGACGTATTCGCAGCCGCCGTAGTAGCGCTTGCCCGGCAGGCCCTCGGCGTACTTGTTCGTGAGCCAGCTGCCCTGGGCCTCCATGACCGCGGCAGCCGTGTAGTTCTCCGAGGCGATGAGCTCGATCTTGGCGTGCTGCCGGCGGCGCTCGCCGAGCATGGCCTCCCACAGCTCCGGATCGATCTCGGCGATGGACGCACTGGACGGAGCCACCCGCTCGGAGATGCTCAACGCTCGACTCCTTCCGTCCTCGCGACCGATTCGACGACCGGCCCTATCTTCCCACGACGGCGGCCGGCGCCGACCGCTCCAGCCCCGCCGCCGTGAGCCGCTCGTCGATCGCGGCCGCCGGGATCGCGCCCGTGCGCAGGATCCGGACCGGGAGCGCGGTGCAGTCCACGACCGTCGAAGGGATGCCGCCGGGACTCGGCCCGCCGTCGAGGATCAGGGCGAGGCTTCCGCCGAGCGCCGCCATGACCTCCGCGGCGGTACGGGCCTCCGGTTCGCCCGACAGGTTCGCCGACGTCGTGGGGATCGGTCCGACCGTCCGTGCCAGCGCCCGCGGCGCCGGGTGGTCTGGGACCCGGACCGCGATCGTGCCGTCCCCGGCCGCCTCTGGCAGGACGAGCGTGAGGCCGCCCGGCCAGAGGCCGCTCAGCGCCCGGGCGGCGGGGGTCGCTCGGACGAGGTCCGCGACCTGGTCGAGATCGTCGATCAGGAGGACGACCGCCTTGTCCGGCGGTCGTTGCTTGATCGCGAACAGCCGCTCCACGCCGCCGGACGTCCCGCGTGCGACCGCGATCCCGTAGACGGTGTCGGTCGGCAGGCCGACGACCCCCCCGGAGGCCAGGATCTCCGCCGCTTCCTCGCGGGCCGCGGGCCCGTCCGGGACGACCCGGGCCGTCACGCCGTCGCTCCGAGCTCGGCGGCGGAGCGGGCGGCGGCCGCCGCGAGCCGCGCGGCGGTGCGGGCGGCCGTCCGCGCGTCGGCGAGCACGAGCTGCTCGATGAGGCTCGCGGCGCCCTCCTCCTCGAGCGGCGGGGCGATGTAGCGGGCAGCCGCCCGGACCGCGGCGGGCGCATGGGGCATCGCCGACCCGTGTCCTGCGCCGGCGATCATCTCGAGGTCGTTGAACTGGTCGCCGATTGCCATGACGTTCGCGGCCGGGACGCCGGCCCGGCGGGCCAGCCAGCGGACCGCCGCTCCCTTGGAGACGCCGGGCCGAAGGAACTCGAGGAACCGCGGGTGGCTGATCGTGACGTCGGCGTGGCCGGCGAATCGCTCCCGCGCGGTGTGGAGGACGCGCTCGTCGATCGGGCCGTCCGAGACGGCGATGACCTTCGACACCGGGCGGCGCAGCCAGGCGAGCAGGTCCGGGACGACGATCGCCCGGCCGCCGAGGAACGCCGAATAGTCGTCCGCTCGCGGGTCGTCGGCCCGGACGATGAACCGCTCGAGGTGGTTGACGTGCGGATCGAGCCCGAGCGATCGGCTCCATTCGATCGCCTCGCGAGCAGCGGCCGCCGCCAGCGGGCGGTGGAGAAGCAGCCGGCCGAGGCGCTCGGAGCCGGGCTCGGGAACCGCCCGGATGAGCGCTCCCTGGAAGCCGACGAGCGGATCGCGAACGCCGAGCTCGCGGGCGAAGACCATCGCGCTCGTCGCCATCCGCCCGGTGACGATCGAGACCGACACGCCGTGGGCGATCGCCGCACCGACTGCCGCGCGGGTGCGCTCCCGCAGCAGCAGGTCGTCGTCGACGAGCGTGCCGTCGAGGTCGAGGGCGATCAGGCGGATCGGGAATGCCGGGGTCACCTGGCGACCCCCGGAGCCACGCGGAGGATCCGTGGCAGGCCGGCCAGATCGGCCTCCACCGAGATGCGCCAGCCCGGGAGCAGCTCGTGCGCCGCCGCCGGTGCCGAATCACCCTGGTCGGCCCCGATCTCGACGAGGGCGACCCCGCGGTCGGTGAGCGCTCCCGGAAGGCGAACGAGGAGCCGCCGGACGATGTCGAGCCCGTCGGCTCCGCCGTCGAGGGCGGCCCGCGGCTCGAAGGACGCCCCGATCGACAGGCCGGCGATCGCGCCGCTCATCACGTACGGGAGGTTGGCGAGGATCACGTCGAACCGGTCCTCACTTCCGGGCTCACCCGGCTCGGCCCCCGCCGACGCCGATGCCGGCGGGAGCAGGTCCGCCTCGAGGAACTCGATGGCGTCGGCGACTGCGTGCCCGACGGCGTTCTCACGAGCGAGATCGAGGGCGTCCGCAGACGTGTCGGTCGCGACGGTCTCGACGTCCCGGCCGGGCTCGACGCGGCGTTTTCGGAGCTCGACGGCGAGGCTGATCGCCACTGCTCCGCTGCCGGTCCCGACGTCGACAATCCGGACCGGCCCACGTGCCCCGGCGCCGTCGGTCCCAGGCAGACGCTCCATGACGGCGGCGAGCCCGGCCTCGACGAGGCGCTCGGTCTCGGGCCGGGGAATCAGCGCCCGCCGATCGACCGAAAACGCCAGCCCGAAGAACTCCTTGAGGCCGCGGATGTAGGCGACGGGCTCTCCCGCCTCGCGCCGGACGAGGGCTTCCTCGTAGCGACGGGTGGCATCGGCCGGCACGTCGCGCTCCGGGTGGGCCAGCAGGCCGGTCCGATCCGCGCCGAGCACCGCGCCGAGCAGGACCTCCGCGTCGAGGCGGGCCGTTTCGGAGCCCGCGGCACGGAGGCGCGCCACGCCGTCCGCCAGCAGCCCGCCGACCGTGGCCATCCGGGCTCAGAGCCGGATCGTCACGGCGAGGTCGCCGGCCTTGCCTTTCACCTCGGCGCTCGTCGGGCCGCGCCAGCGGTGGAAGAGCAGGTCGACCGACGCGTCCCCGACCCGAAGGTTCCTGACGTCGACGCGGCTGAGCCATTCCGGCAGCTTCGGCCGGAGCAGCTCGAGTTCGCCGCTGGCGGCATTGGCCCGCAACCCGAGCATCGTCTGGAGGAACATGAACACGGCACCTGCCGACCAGGCCTGGGGCGAGCAGGCGACCGGGTACGGGACCGGCATCGGTGCGGTCCTGCGGTCGAAGCCGCAGAACAGCTCCGGCAACCGGAAGTCGGCGAAGTGCTGGGCCGCCTCGAGGATGCGCCCGACGAGCTCGTTCGCCTCGTCCTGGAAGCCGTATCGCTTCAGGCCGGCCGCGGCCAGTGACGTGTCGTGGGGCCAGACAGTGCCCGTGTGGTAGCCGAACGGGTTGTAGCCGCGCTGGTCGCTGGCGTAGGTCCGGACGCCCCAGCCGGAGAAGAGCTCCGGACCGAGAAGCCGATCGGCGACGACGCGGGCCCGGTCGGTCGAGACGATCCCGCTCCAGAGGCAGTGGCCGGCGTTCGAGGCGATGGCGTCGCACTGGCGCTTGTCGCCGTCGAGGGCCATCGCGTAGTAGCGCTGGTCGTCGACCCAGAAACGCTCCTCGAACCGGTCGCGGAGCTGAACGGCCTCGCGCGTCAGACGGGCCGTGAGGGCGTTTTCGCCGCGGATCGTGGCCAGGGCCGCCATGCGCAGCTTCGCGTCGTAGACGTAGCCCTGGACCTCCGCCAGGGCAATCGGCGGGCGGCACTCCCTGCCGTTCCGGTCGCGGATCGCGTCGAACGAGTCCTTCCAGCCCTGGTTCAGCAACCCGCGCGAGGACCGACGCTCGTATTCGACGAAACCGTCGCCATCGCGGTCGCCCCACTCGTCGATCCAGCGCAGGGCGGCGAGGGCGTTCGGCCAGAGCCGGTCGACGAGGTCGCGGTCGCCGGTCCACTCGTAGGTGGCCCCGAGCAGGACCAGCCAGAGCGGAGTCGAGTCCACGCTGCCGTAGTAGGGCGAGTGCGGCAGCTCGCCGGCGCGGGCCGTCTCGCCGGCTCGCAGCTCGTGGAGGATCTTGCCGGGTTCCGCGTCGCGGAACTCGTCGACCTCGGTCGCCTGGAGCGCGGCGAGGACCTCGAGCGTCTCGACGGCGAGCTGCGGGCGGAACGCCAGGAGCTGGAGCGCCGTCAGGATCGAGTCGCGCCCGAAGAGCGTCGCGAACCACGGGATGCCGGCGGCGACGTAGCGGCCGCCGGGAATCGGGCCCTCGTTCACGAGGAGGCGAAGGTCGGCCACGCTGCGGCGGATCGTCCGGTTGAAAAGCTCGTGATCGGTCGTCACCTCGGTCGTGCTGCTCGTCCACGCGCGGTACGCGGCCGCGCCTTCGTCCGGCGAGACGAGCGGCCGCGGCGGGAGCAGATCGGCGGGCCTGCGTGCGGCCGCACCGGTCGAATTTCGCCTGCCGGACGGCAGGTCGGTCTGGCTGCCCCAGACGACCCACTCGAGGGAACGCTCCTCGCCCGCCGCGAGCGGCCAGCTCCAGTGCAGCCGGATGCAGCCGCCGAGGTCCCGCTGATCGTCCGGATCGACCGTCTCGAGGCGAGCGGGTGCGCTGAAGGCGACGTGCGTGCGGCGCCGGCGCCCGTCGACGCCGTCATAGCCGAAGGTGACGCGCGTGTCCGTGACGGCCACCGGCAGGAGCGTCCCGCGCTCGCGGGGATAGCCGCGGACCTCGAAGATGTCGGCCGAGTCGTCGGCGAGCTCGATCGAGACCTCGACCGTCTCGTCCTCCTCCGAGAAGTTGACGAGGGTGACGGTCTCACGAAGCGCCTCGCCATCGAGCAGCCGATCCCGGGTGATCCCGAGCTTCTTGCCGCTCAGGCCCTGGCCCGGCCGGATCTTGTCGTCGGGGTTGCGGTCGAGGGTCGGGTTCGTCAGCTGGATGACGCCGCGGTAGTTCGCCCCGGTCGAGCCCTGGAGGACGACGGGCCGGGCGCCGGAGACGCGCAGGACCGAGCACGACAGCAGTCGCGTGTCGCGAAGGTAGAGGCCGAGGCCGCGCGAGTCCGAGTGGATGTCGCCGAACTGGTCGGTGAGCAGGAAGAGGTTGCCGTGCTTGAGCACCTGGACGCTGCCGAGGTCGGTCGCCTTCTCGATCGGGGTGATCCGGGGCTCCACGAAGCGGATCCCCTGGCCGAGGCCGGCCTCGGCCGTGCCCGCCGCGGGCGCGGCTTTCGTGTCAGTCATCGTCACCTCCGGTCAGCGTCGCCAGCCGCTCCGCCTGGTCGGCCATCCGAAGCGCCTCGATCAGCCGGTCGATCTCGCCGGCCATGACCCGTGGCAGCGCCGACAGGTCGAGATTGATCCGATGGTCGGTGACGCGGTCCTGGGGGAAGTTGTAGGTCCGAATCTTCTCCGAGCGGTCGCCCGCCTGGACCATCGAACGGCGGGTCGCGGAGTCGGCCTCGCGCTGCTCGGCCAGCTTCCGTTCGTACAGTCTCGACCGGAGCACCGACAGTGCCTTGGCCTTGTTCTTGTGCTGGCTCTTCTCGTCCTGGATCTCGACGACGAGGCCGGTCTCGAGGTGCGTGATCCGAACGGCGGAGTCGGTGGTGTTCACGGACTGGCCGCCGGGCCCCGACGAGCGCTTGACCTCGATCCGGAGGTCCTTCTCCTCGTCGATCTCGACCTCCACTTCGTCCGCCTCGGGCATGACGATGACCGTGGCTGTTGACGTGTGGATCCGGCCCGACGACTCGGTCGCCGGGATGCGCTGGACACGATGAACGCCGCCCTCGAACTTGAGCCGGCTGTAGGCGCCGTCGCCGTGGATCTGGAGGATCGCCTCCTTGACCCCACCGATTCCTGTCTCGCTCAGACTGAGGAGCTCCGGGACGAGCTTGTGGCGCTCGGCGTAGCGGACGTACATCCGGTAGAGCTCGGCGGCGAACAGGGCCGCCTCCTCGCCGCCGGCCCCGGCCCGGATCTCCATGATCACGTCGCGGTCGTCGTTCGGGTCGCGCGGCAGGAGCAGGACCCGGAGCTCGTCGAGGAGGCGGGCCTCGTCTGCGGCGAGCCGGTCGACCTCCTCGCCGGCCATCGCCCGCATCTCCTCGTCCTCGGCGCTCGCGTCGCGCAGCTGGCGGGCGCCGTCCAGCTCCGCGCGAACTGCCTCGAGCCGCCGGAATGCCGCGACCACCGGCTCGAGACGGGCCATCTCCTTGCCGAGCCGGCGGATCGCGTCGACGTCCGCCGAGGTCTCGGGTCGAGCCAGCTCCGCCTGGAGATCGTCGTACTGGCGTGCGACGTCGGCCAGCCTCGCGTCGAGGTCGGTCGCGGCCATCGCGACGCTCATGCGCCGGGAAGCGGCGGGTCGATCGTGACGGGGGCTACCGCCTCCGCTTCCTGGGTCGACGCGCGCGGCAGCGCGTGTTCTCCCTCCCGCAACGAGGCGCCGGGCGGCGGCAGCGGATCGCGGGCGAGCGTCCCGCTGCCGGCCGGGAGCTCCTCCCCGTCGGCCTGGAGCGCCTGCTCCATCGAGACGATGGCGACCTCGATCATGTCGTCGGTCGGCTGCCGCGTCGTGATCATCTGGACGAGGATGCCGGGCCACATGATCGCCCGGACGATCGGGTTGGCGCGATGGCGGGCGCCCCAGCGCAGGACCTCGTAGCCGACCGCGGCGATCACCGGGATCAGCAGGATCCGGCTGCCAACCATCACGAGCGGCTCCTGCCGCCCGACGAGACTGAAGGCGATGATCGAGAGGGCGATGACGACGACGAGGAACTCGGTGCCGCAGCGGGGATGGGCAGTCGGGTACTTGCGGATCGCCTCGGGTGTCAGTGGCTCGTCGTGCTCGAGCGCGTGGATCGTCATGTGCTCGGCACCGTGGTATTGGAAGACTCGCCGGATGTCGTTCGACTGGGCGATGAGGATCAGGTAGCCGAGGAAGATCGCCACCCGCACGAGCCCCTCGATGAGGTGCTGGACGACGCCGTTCTCGACATTCGCGGTCGTGACACTGGCGATGAACAGCGGCAACAGGAAGAAGATCCCGATGCCGGCGGCCAGGGTGATGACGAGCATCAGGGCGATCGAACCCTTGCCGAGCTCGACGCCTTCCTCCTCCGCCTGGACCGACGCCGACCGCACGAGCCAGCGCGTCCCCACGAACAGCGTCTCGTAGAGGACGACGAGCCCGCGGATCAGCGGCAGCTTGGCCCAGCGGCTGCCGTGGAAGCGCGATCCGAGGGGTTCGGCGGCCCAGACGATCCGGCCGTCGGGATGGCGGATCGCGACGGCAATCGCATCGCGGCCGCGCATGAGGACGCCCTCGATCAGGGCCTGGCCGCCGTACGTGAAGCGAGGCATGGCGGGAAGTCTACCGGCTGGCGGAGATCGCGCCGCCGGGCTCCGCCTGCCGAGCAATCGCCCTCGCGGATCGTGCGCTCCCCGGGCGGATCGCGCTCCCCGGCCGCCCTTCCCAGGTCCGCCGACCTGAACGGGCCGTCATTCCTCATCTCCCAGCCCGGGTAGTGGTAGCGCCAGGACGGGTCGCGGATCCAGCCCGCCCGGACCAAAGAACGGGCCGAGCCCATGCACGGCGGGGCAGGACGCCGTCCTGTGGCCCTCCCCGAACCGGTCCGGTTTCCGTGTACCACCACGCGGGTTGGTAGATGGGACCGCGCCGCCATGGCGAGTTCGATCCGTGCGACCTCATCCACGGGTCCGGCTGCGGGTCGGCCTGAGCTGCGGGCCCGTGCACTCCGTGCCCGTCTCGCCACGAAACGGACCGCGACCGGTCACTGCCCCGGCGCGGGCGCCCGCGGCCCGACCCCGGCCGATTACCCCGCCTCGGCCGCCTTCACCTGCGCCGCCGCGAGCCGGCGCCGGGCCGCGTCCACGTACGCCTCGTCGATCTCCATCCCCACGAACCGCCGCCCGAGCTCGATCGCCGCCACGCCGGTCGATCCGACGCCCATGAACGGGTCGAGCACGAGGTCACACGGCACGCTCGCCAGCTCGATGAGCCGGCGCAGGACCCGCAGCGGCTTCTGGGTCGGGTGGACCGGGTCGC
>DASTEU010000427.1:0-13105 GCA_035709325.1 Candidatus Limnocylindrales bacterium
GCGGCACTCGTCGCGAGCGCCCTGGAGAACGCGCGGCTCCTGGCGCGAGTGGAGCACGGACTCGTCCTCGAGCGCCGCCCCGAGCCGGTCGCCGATCCGACCGGCCGCCTCGATCCGCCCGACGAGCGCGTCGGAGATGCCGAGGCGGCCGGTGACCTCGTAGCCGCTCTCGATCGAGAGGATCAGGCCGCCGTCGGCCTGTGTCGCCCGGCACAGGATCTCGAGGGCGGTCGCGGCAATCTCCCGCGTCGAGCGACCGCGGCCGGTCTCCGCCGCGAGCGACCCGAGCGTCGCGAGCTGGCCCTCGAGGCGGGCGCTTGCCGTGACGTCGCGGTTGAGGCTGATCCCGCCGCTGAACGTGGTCGCCGTAGGATCGCGGCTCGTGATGACCGCGTCGACGATGATTTCGGCTCCGCGGCGGCTGCCGACGAGCGGCCGCTGGACGATCCTGCGATGCCACGAGCCGACCCGTCCGAGCTCCTTGCGGAATTCGTCGTCGAGGTTCGTACCGTCCTCGGCCCGGCCCCGAAGAAGCTCGTCAAGGTGGTGGCCGACGGCGTCGGCTGCCGCGATCCCGTAGAGCCGCTCGGCGGCCGGATTCCAGGCTTCCACGTGGACGTCGGGCCCCGTGATGATGATTGCGTCGGAGGCCTGCTCGAAGACGACGTCGCCGACGCCGGCGGGCGCGGAAGTTCTCGGCGACTCGGTCTCGGGATCGCCCACGCCGGTATCCTACGCTCCACGCCGCGGCGGACATCCCCCGGATGGATGAGATCCGCGACGCTCATCGTCCGGAGGAACCTGACCCCTGAGCTGGCCCCTCGACGAGGAGGAACGCCTCCTTCGCAGCACGGCTCGCGAGTTCGCGACCCGCGAGGTCGCCCCGGGCGCGACCGAACGCGACGAGGCGGAGCGGTTCGACCGCTCCATCTTCGGACGGATGGGCGAGCTCGGACTGACCGGTGCGCCCCTGCCCGAATCGGTCGGCGGGGCAGGCTTCAGCTACCTCGGCTGGACGCTCGTCATGGAGGAGCTCGGAGCTGCCGACATGGCGACCGCGGTAAGCCTGTCGGTGCACATCCTGGCGCAGTACCCCGTCGCGACGCACGGCAACGACGAGCAGCGGACGCGCTGGCTGGCGCCGATGGTGGCCGGTGAGCGGCTGGGCGCGTTCGCGCTGACCGAGCCGCATGCCGGCTCCGACGCCGCGGCGATCCGGACACGGGCCGAACGTGACGGCGACCTGTACCGCCTCACCGGCACGAAGATCTGGATCTCGAACGCGCCCGAGGCCGACAACTACCTGGTCTTCGCGACGCTCGATCCGTCGGCCGGGCCGGCGGCGATCACCGCGTTCCTCATCGAGAAGGGCGCGCCCGGGTTCCGGTTCGGGGCCCACGAACGCAAGATGGGCATCCGGTCGTGTCCGGCCGCCGAGCTGATCTTCGAGCGGGCCGAGGTGCCGGTCGCCAACCGCCTGGGCGGGGAAGGGGAGGGCTACCGGATCGCGCTGTCCGCGCTCGCCGAGGGGCGGATCTCGATCGCGGCCGCCTGTGTCGGGCTGGCCCGCTCGGCCCTCGAGCAGGCAGCCGGCTACGTCCAGCAGCGCTGGGCGTTCGGGGCGCCGCTGTCCGACCAGCAGGGCCTGAGGTTCATGCTCGCCGAGATGGCCCGTGACGTCGAGGCGGCCCGCTCGCTCGTCCACCAGGCGGCCGCTGCGAAGGATCGGGGCGAACCGATCCTCGAGGCGTCGTCGCTCGCCAAGTGGACGGCCTCGGACACCGCGATGCGGGTCGCCACCGACGCCGTCCAGCTGTTCGGCGCGAGCGGCTACTCGCGGGAAACGGGCCTGGAGCGGCTCATGCGCGACGCCAAGGGCGCCCAGATCTACGAGGGCACGAACGAGATCCACCGCCTGATCGTCGCCGACGAGCTGCTCAAGCGGACGCGACCGGCGGAGTAGTCGCCGGCTGACCCGGTTCCCTGCAAATCCTCACCCCACGAACGCGGGACGCGGCGACGCACGGCCGCCCCCCGCCCCCCGCCCCCGCCGGGAGACAGCCCGCCTTCCTGCCAATCCTTCACCCCACGAACGCGGGACGCGGCGACGCATGCCACGCGCTCATGCAGAGACGGGTTGGCAAGCGGAGATGCCGTCAGCACGTTACTCACCGAGCGTGGACGCGGCCCGGAGCCGTCCACCGGGCCCGACCGATTTTCATGGGGTGAACGGATGGCAGGAAGGACAGCCCGCTGATCTCCCGCTCCGGCGCGTGGATCCAGCGCTCCATGGCGTGGCCGTCGGCGGGGAACGCCCGCCTCAGCGTCGAGCGGTGCTCGGCGAGCCGCCGCCGCGCGGTTCGACCGTCCTCGACGACGACCCAACTCCGACCGCCGCGGGCGTCCAGCCCCGCTCGCGAGCCACCTGGCGCGCGAGGCGGCGGTAGCGGTCGGCCTGGCGGATGAGCGCCCCGACGTCCCCGATCGCGCTCTTCACCTCGATGATCAGCAGCGCCCGCCGACCGGGATGCCAGGCCACGATGTCGATCGAGCCGCGTTCGCCGTAGATCGAGAACGTCACCTCCGGCTGGACGATCCAGTCCGGCAGGCTCGAGAGGCGGCGGACCAGCACCTCCGTCAGCCCGGCATGTCGGGCGTCGAGGAGCCGGTCCAGCTCGGCGCCCTGCCAGCGCGGCACGAGGTCGATCCGGGCGTCGAGGGCCGCGAACATTCGTCGCAGCGTCCGGACGTCGGTCGTCTCGATCCGGCCGTGCTCGAGGCGTGACACCATCGCCGGGGAGACCCCGGCCTTGAGCGCGAGCTCCGCCTGGGTCAAGCCGAGCCGGAGCCGGAGTGCGCGGAGCACCGCCCCGATACGCGGGTCGTCCATCGAGGCCAGTCTGGCGGCCGGGCCTTGCCTGGCGGTTACCCGGTGTAGATTCGGCCCATGCCAGATCCGCTCTCCGGCCCCGACGGCCACGTCTACCTCGTCAGCGCCGCCCGGACCCCGATCGGCAGGTTCGGCGGCGCGCTCGCCGGCACGCCGGCCGTCGAGCTGGGCGCCGTCGCGATCCGGGCGGCCGTCGAGCGCTCCGGGCTGCCCGAAGGGACGCCGGTCGACGAGGTCCTCATGGGCGAGGTGCTCCAGGCCGGGGTCGGTCAGGCGCCCGCCCGCCAGGCCGCGCTGCGGGCCGGGCTGCCCGACGGCACGAGCGCCACGACGATCAACCGGGTCTGCGGATCGGGCCTGAAGGCGATCATGCTGGCCGCCGCCGAGATCAAGGCCGGGGATGCCGAGATCGTCGTCGCGGGCGGCATGGAATCGATGAACCAGGCGCCGTTCCTGCTGCCGAACGCCCGCTTCGGCTACCGCCTCGGCAACGGCGAGCTTGTCGATTCGACCGTCCACGACGGGTTGTGGTGCTCGCTCGAGAACTGTCACATGGGCACCCATGCCGAGCGGGTCGCGATCTCGAACGCGGTGAGTCGCGCGGACCAGGACGCGTTCGCGCTCGCCTCGCACGAGAAGGCGATCGCGGCGATCGACGACGGCCGCTTCGAAGGCGAAATCGCCCCGGTGACGGTCCGCGACGCCAAGGGCCGCGAGACGGTCGTCGCGGTCGACGAGGGTCCCCGCCGCGACTCCAGCGCGGAAGCGCTCGCCCGCCTGAAGCCGGTCTTCCCGATCCCGGAGGGCGCGGACCGCGGCGAGGCGACCGACGGCACGGTCACGGCCGGCAACGCCCCGGGCATCACAGATGGGGCTGCGGCGACGGTCGTCGCCAGCGAGCGCGCCGTCGAGCGGCTGAACCTGAAGCCGCTCGCCCGGATCGTCGGCTACGCCCAGGCCGAGGTCGAGCCGAAGTGGCTGTTCCTCGCCCCGATCCAGGGCGTTCGTCGCCTGCTCGACCGGATCGAGCTGCCGATCGAGGCGTTCGACCTGATCGAGATCAACGAGGCCTTCGCCGCACAGGTCCTCGCCGACGGGCGCGAGCTCGGCTTCGACTGGGACCGGGTCAACGTGAACGGCGGCGCGATCGCCCTCGGCCACCCGATCGGCGCGAGCGGTGCCCGGATCGTTGCGACGCTCCTCCACGAGCTCGCCCGCCGCGAGGGCCGCTACGGCCTCGCGACGCTGTGCCTCGGCGGCGGCGGCTCCGTCGCGGCTGCCTTCGAGCGGGTCTGAGGGTCGCGTCGTGACCGACACTGCCGCACGACCGTCCGAGGCCGAGACGCGAGACGACGCTCGGACCTACGGCCACTTCATCGCCGGCGAGTGGTGCGATTCGACGTCCGGGGCCACGTTCGAGAGCCGCAACCCGGCCGACGCGCGCGAGGTCGTCGGGCGCTTCCAGCAGGGAACCGCCGCCGACGTCGCCATGGCGATCCGGGCCGCGGAGACCGCCCTCCCGATGTGGCGCCGGACGCCAGCCCCGAAACGCGGCGAGATCCTCTATCGCTTCGGGGCCCTCATGGCGGAGCACAAGGAGCGCCTCGCCCAGGCGATGACCCGGGAGATGGGCAAGGTGATCGCCGAGGCGCGGGGCGACGTCCAGGAGGGCGTCGACATCGCCTTCCTCATGGCCGGCGAGGGCCGGCGGATGTTCGGCGACACCGTTCCCTCGGAGCTGCCCGACAAGTGGGCGATGAGCATCCGCCAGCCGATCGGGATCGCCGGCATCATCACGCCCTGGAACTTCCCGATCGCGATCCCGTGCTGGAAGATGATGCCGGCCCTCGTTGCCGGCAACACGGTCGTCTTCAAACCAGCCTCGGACACGCCCCACTGCGCGGCGCTCCTCGTGGAGCTCATGGCCGAGGCCGGCTTCCCGGCCGGCACGGTCAACCTCGTGACCGGGACCGGCGCCGAGGTCGGCAATGCGATCGTCGAGAGCCCTGACGTCGGCGTCATCTCGTTCACCGGCGCGTCGGCGACCGGCAAGGGCATCGCCGAGCGGGCAGGCCGCCGCCTCAAGCGCCTGAGCCTCGAGCTCGGCGGCAAGAACGCGATCGTCGTCCTCGCCGACGCCGATCTCGACCTGGCGACCGACGGGATCCTCTGGTCGGCGTTCGGCACGACCGGCCAGCGCTGCACGGCCGCGAGCCGCGTCGTCGTCGAGCGGCCGGTCCTCGACGGGCTGCTGGCGCGGCTCGAGTCGCGGGCCACGCGGCTCCGACTCGGCCGGGGCGAGGATCCGTTGACCGACGTCGGGCCGCTCATCAACGGGGCCGCGGTCGAGAAGGTCGCCGGCTACGTCGCCATCGGACGCGGCGAGGGCGAGCTCATCACCGGCGGCAAGGCGGCCGCCGGCGGCGACCTCGCCCACGGCCACTTCTTCCAGCCCACGATCTTCAGCAACGTCAAGCCGATGGACCGGATCGCCCAGGAGGAGATCTTCGGGCCGGTCCTCTCCATCGTGCCGGTCGGGTCGTACGACGAGGCGGTCACCGCCGTGAACCAGACGCGATACGGCCTCTCGTCGTCGGTCTTCACCCGCGACGCGAACGCCGCGTTCCGGGCGATGCGCGATTTCGAGACCGGCCTCGTCTACGTCAACGCCGGCACCACCGGCGCGGAGACCCACCTGCCGTTCGGCGGCTGGAAGGAGACCGGCAACGGCCACCGCGAGGCGGGCTACGCCGCGCTCGACACCTATACGGAGTGGAAGTCGATCTACGTCGACTTCAGCGGCCGCCTCCAGCGTGCCCAGATCGACAACCAGTGAGTCTTCGGGCGACACGCCAAGGTCCCGGAACGCGCGACGGGAGCGCATCGGCCCGGGCGCTCGACCCACGGTGACCGACCCGTCGCCGAGCTCGGACGTGGTGATGCGACCGGCAACCGATGCGGACTTCGAGGCGATCGTCGACCTCGATTGGTCGAGCGCCGTCCATCACGTCGATCTCGATCCCGAGTTCTACCGCCTGCCCGACCGAACCGACGCCGCGGCGTTCCTGCGACGGCGGCTCGGCGATCCCGCCCGCGAGGTGCTCGTGGCCGTGGCCGACGGCGAGGTCGTCGGCATGGTCGACGTCACGATCGCCGAGCCGCCCGATCCCGGCTCGATCATCCGCCCCGTTTCGACCGCCGACCTCGGCATCAGCGTCCTCGAAGGCTGGCGCGGCCTGGGGATCGGTCGGTCGCTGATGGCCGCCGCCGAGGATTCGGCCCGCCGCCGAGGAGCGCGCCAGCTCGTGCTCGACATGTCGTCCGCGAACGCCGCGGCACTCCGCTTCTACGAGTCGCTCGGGTACGTCACCCACGGCCTCCTGCTCCGGCGGTCGATCGCCTGATGGGGACGTTCGGCGGCCGCGGCCGCCACGGGGCGGCGGCCGCATGACCGACGCGTCGCCCGCTCCCGGCGGCCGAGCCGTCGTGCCCTGGACGGTCCGGGTCGCCGGCGTCAGCGCCCGCCACCGCTGGCCGGTTCTCGTCCTGTGGCTCGTCGCGACCATCGGCCTCTTCTGGGTCAGCCTGGCGATCGGAGGCACCGATGCGGCCGCGGCGGTCACGAACGAGCAGCGATCGAGGTACGAAGCCGGCGAGGCGGGCGTGCTGTTCAACGCGTCGGGCACCGAGGCGCCCTCGCAGCAGTTCCTCCTCATCGTGTCGGGGGCCGCGGGCGCCGCCGACCGGCCCGAGATGCCCGCCGCGCTGCGCGACATGGCCGCCCGCCTGGCCGCCCTCCGCTCGACCGTCGACGGCCGCGACGGGCCGGTCTTCGACCAGGTCCTGGACCCGACGCAGGCACCACCGGAGGCGGCCCTCGTCTCCCCCGACCGCTCGACGGCCCGGATCGTCGCCCGGGTGCCCGGCGACGGCGACGCGCTCGGCGACCGCCTGGCGCCGGTGCCAGCCGAGGTCGCGGCGTTGCGGGCCGACTATCCCGCCTACCGGATCCATGCCCTCAACAACGCGCTCGCCAACGACGAGATCCAGGTGCTCGTCAACCGGGGACTCGACGAATCGCTCCGCCTGACGATCCCGCTGACGTTCCTGATCCTGCTCGTGGCGTTCGGCGCGGCCGTCGCCGCGATCATCCCCCTCGTGCTCGCGGTGACCGCCCTCCTCGCCGCGTTCGGCATCCTCGGGATCTACAGCCAGCTCATCAGCCCGGTCAGCCCGTACGCCAGCCAGCTCATCGTCCTCATCGGTCTCGCGGTCGCGGTCGATTACTCGCTGTTCATGCTCACCCGCTTCCGGACCGAGCGCCGCCACGGCCGGGATCGGCTCGAGGCGATCCACGTCGCGAGCAACACGGCCGGGCGCGCCGTCTTCTTCTCGGGTCTCGCGGTCATGATCTCGATCGCCGGCCTGTTCCTCCTCGACGACCCGCTCTTCCGCTCGATGGCGATCGGGACGATCTCGGTCGTCCTCGTCGCGGTCGCCGGCTCGCTGACCTTCCTGCCGGCGGTCCTCTCGATCCTCGGCGACCGGGTCAACCGGCTCCGCCTGCCGGTCCTCGGCCGCGACCGGGAGGAGGGCAGCGGGTTGTGGGCGGTCGTCGTCCGGGCAGTCATGCGGCGGCCGATCATCGCCGCCGGTCTCACCGCCGCCGTGATGCTCGCCATGGCCTCGCCGGTCCTGCGGCTCCACATGGGGCGGGCCGACTTCGAGGCGTTCCCCGATTCACTCGACGCGGTCCAGGCGATCAACCTTCTGTCGGAGAAGTGGCCGAGCGGCTCGACGCTCGAACTCCAGGTCGTCGTGACCCGGGCCGACGAGCCCGCGACCCGGGCGGCGCTGGCCGAGCTGCCCGGGCGGATCCTCGCGATCGAGGGGCTGTCGGGGCCGCCGACGACCGCGCTCTCACGCGACGGAACGGTCGCTCGCGTCTCGTTCCTCATGTCCGGCGGCGGCAACGACGAGCGGAACCGGGAGATCGTCCGGGATGTCCGCGGCGACGTCGTCCCCGGCGTCTTCGGCTCGCTGCCGGGCGTCCGGGCCCTCGTCGCGGGGGAGGCGGCGTATACGCTCGACATCGTCGACTTCTACGCCGCCGGCATGCCCCTCGTGATGACGTTCGTCCTCGGGCTGTCGTTCTTCCTGCTGCTCGTCGCCTTCCGCTCGATCGTCATCCCGATCAAGGCGATCATCCTCAACCTCCTCTCGACCGGGGCGACGTACGGCGTGCTGGTCTGGGTCTTCCAGGAGGGCAACGGTGCAGATCTCATCGGGTTTAAACCGGGCCCGATCGAATCGTTCGTGCCCGTCTTCATCTTCACGATCCTGTTCGGGCTCTCGATGGACTATCACGTCTTCATCCTGACCCGGATCAAGGAGGCCCGCGATCGCGGCCTGTCCTCGAACGAGGCCGTCGCCCGCGGGATCTCGATCACGTCGGGCACGATCACGAGCGCCGCCGCGATCATGGTCGTGGTCTTCGCGGTCTTCGTGACGCTCGAGCTGACGATCATCAAGCAGCTCGGGTTCGGCCTCGCGGTCGCGATCTTCCTCGACGCGACGATCATCCGGAGCGTCCTGCTGCCCGCCTCGATGCGACTGCTCGGTGACTGGAACTGGTGGCTGCCGGGCTGGCTCGGCTGGCTGCCCCAGGTGACGATCGAGGGCGAGGCGGCCGCCGAACCTGAGATCGCGGCGCCCTGAGCGGCGCCGGCCGCTCCCGGGCGCCGACGGCCGGACCCGCCGCCCGACCCTGACGGCCGGACCGATGAATCCGGCGCTCCCGGGCGGTCTGAAGGCCATGACAAACCGGTGCGAAGGAGATCGATCGTGACCACGACCGCGACGACGACCCAGGCGACGACCCGGACGCTCGACGTCCCGGGCGCCAGGCTCACGTACGACGTCCGGCGCAACGAAGAAACCACCGAGCCGATCCTGCTGCTGATCGGTTCACCGATGGGCGCCGCCGGTTTCGTCAGCCTGGCCGCGCAGTTCGCCGATCGGACGGTCGCCACCTACGATCCCCGCGGCGTCGAGCGCAGCGAGAAGGACGATCCCGCGAGCCCGTCCACGCCCGCGGACCATGCCGACGATCTTCATCGGATCATCACCGCGCTCGACGTCGGGCCCGTCGACCTGTTCGCAAGCAGCGGCGGCGCGGTGAACGCCCTGGCGCTCATCGAGCGACATCCCGAGCAGGTGCGGACCCTCGTTGCCCACGAGCCGCCGCTCGCGTCCCTGCTGCCCGACCGAGAGGCGGCGCTGGCGGCCTGTCGCGCGATCCACGACACGTACCGGCGCAGCGGCTGGGGGGCCGGGATGGCCCACTTCATCGCCATCGTGAGCCACCGCGGACCGATCACCGACGAACTTGCCGGCCGGCCCGGTCCGGACCCGGCCCAATTCGGGCTCCCGACCGACGACGACGGCTCCCGGGCCGACCCGATGCTCGGCCAGAACATGATCAGCTGCACCCACTACGAGCCCGACTTCGAGGCGCTCAGGGCCGCGTCGACCCGGATGGTCGTGGCGGTGGGTGTGGAGTCGGAGGGGGAGATGGCGAACCGCGGCGCGTTCGCGGTCGCCGAGCGACTCGGAACGACGCCGGAAGTCTTCCCGAGCAACCACGGCGGCTTCCTCGGTGGCGAATACGGTCAGACCGGCGACCCGGTCGGCTTCGCGGCCAAACTTCGGCAGGTCCTCGCCCAGGCCTGATTGGGGCCCGAGCCCGTCGGCTGACCGCCAGTCGATCGCCGACGCTCAGGGCGCGAAGACGTCGAGGCGGTCGGAGGTCGTGAGATCCGGGTTCGGGCCGCCCGCTGCGACATAGAGGCGATCGCCGATCACCCCGGATCCCAGCCCGTGGCGGCCGCGATCGAGTGCCGGAGCGGACGACCACGTGCCCGTCACGACGTCGAACACCTCGTGCTCGCGAAACACGCGCGGCGGTTCGGCGCCCTCGCCACCGACGACGTGGATCCGGCCGTCGAGGACCGCGGCGGTCAGGCCGCCCCGGGCCGTCGGCAGCGGTGGAAGCGTGGTCCACGAATCGGTTGTCGGCGCATAGCGCTCGAGCGCGTCGACGAGGTCGGTTCCGCGGCCGCCGACGGCGAAGACGGCCTCGTCGACCGCGACGGCGGCAAGGTGCTCGCGGTACGTGGGGAGGCGGGCGAGGTCTCCTTGCCACTCGCCACTCGCCGGATCGTAGGCCCACGTCGGTGCCTGGAGTGTCAGGCCCTGGATCACCCCGCCGACGACGTAGATCCGGCCGTCCACGGCCACCGCGGCATGGGCCCGGCGGGCCTCGGGCATCGGGGCGAGGGCCGTCCAGGCGTCTGCCGCGGGATCGTAGCGCCAGGTGTTCGCCCGCGGGGCGAAGCCTGCGACCGCGCCTCCCGTGAGGTAGAGGCAGCCGTCGAGCGCCGTCAGCGCGGCGTGGTGTCGGTGCTCGGGCAGCGGGGCGAGGGTCGTCCACGCGTCAGTCGCCGGGTCGTAGGCGACGAGCTCGTCGAGGATCGTGCCGCGGAGGTGGCCGAACCCGCCCGCGACGTAGAGCCGTCCATCGAGGACGGCGGCGGCGACCTCCGAGCGGGCCGACGGCAACGGGGCGGCGGGCATCCAGGATTCGGTGGTGGACGGCGGCGAGTCCGAGGGCGCCGGGGAGTTCGCGAGGGAGGGCTCGGCCGTGGCGCTCGGAGTCGCGGTCGGCCGCTCCGAGCCCGGCACCGGCGGCGGCGACACCGATTCCGCCGGGTGAACGGTCGCCCCGGACGGGCCGCAGCCGGCCGCGAGGACCGCCGGAAGCACGATCGCCAATGCCCGGAGTGCCCGCATCGTCCAGGGAGTATCGCGTGGAGCGCCGGCTGGTTCAGCCGTCACGGCTGGCGCTGTCGCAGCGCCCGGGCGGGCGCATCTCATCAGGTTTGACCAGCCCGAGCATGACTCTTGACCCATACACGTCGCTCGTGCGGGCGGGCACGCTTGCATGGCCTCGTAAGATCGCCTTCCGACGCGCGGCCCGGAGGACCAGCCTTGGACATCACGGATCCGGCGACCGAGAAGCTGTTCTCGGCGGCCGCGCTCAAGATCATCCGCCGTCACCGCGCGGACCCCGAGGACGCCCGCTACTGTCGCGCCTGCGGCCGGCCCGTCACGAACTGTGACGTCGTCGAGTTGGCCGCGGTCGTCGCGGCGAACCTGCAGTCGGCCGTGTCGAAGGTTCGATCCGGCCCTCGTGCGCGCCCGGCGGCCCGCGCTTCCGTCCGCCCGCCACGCGTTCGCCTCACCGATCGAGTGGCAGTCAACGGGGCCAGTCCGAAGGCCGCGACGGCCTGACATCCCGACCGCCCCGGCCGTGCCACCCCGGCGCCTCGTTGGCGGGTTTCGCGGCGGCTACGGTATCCTCGCAGGCGGGCCGGTAGCTCAATGGCAGAGCAACTGACTCTTAATCTGTTGGTTGGGAGTTCGAGTCTCCCCCGGCTCACCAGACAGGCCCGAACACGGAAGCGGCCCCGGACTTCGTCCGGGGCCGCCGTCGTTTCGGGGAGCCGAGACGTTACTCGTTGACGCCGACGCCCTTGCCGTCGCCGCCCGGGTCGCGCCCGTCGAGGATCGGCGGCAGGACGCCGGGGATGCCCTGGGCCGGGTTGTCCTTGTGGCTGTGGTTCGAGGCGAGGAAGATCCCGCTCTCGATGAGCTGGTCTCCGACGCCGTCGCTATTGAAGTCGAGATAGACGTCGGCGAAGCCGCCCGGCAGGCGGCCGGCCGCGTTGGCCCCGACGAACGACACCTCCCCGGTATTGGCGTCGACAATGACGATGCCGCGTTCGCCCGCGCCGTCCTTCTTGCTCTCGTTGACGCAATGGGCGCCCAGAGCCGTCCCGGCGGTGGCGATCGTGAGCAGTCCTGCAGCGGCGGAGCTGGCGAGGAATCGACGGCGCATGCAAACCTCCTTGGGGGTCCCGGCGGTTCGGTGAAGTGTAGTGAGGATCGGTCGAGAAGTGGCCTTCCGGCAGGTGTTCGCGTTGCCGCCGCGCACCGGCCCGTCGGAGCGGGACACGTGCGGCCTACGAGACGCGACGGCGCCGCCGCCAGCGGGCGCCGCGACGAGATTCGGTGCTACGCTTCGGGCGTCCTTGATGGCCGGTCCTGTGAGGCCGGCGTACCGGTCCCGTGAGGCCGGGAAGGAGGCAGATCGAGTGTGTCCGCGCGCCCACCGAACCCGTCGGCTCGGTGGCGTTTTCATGTCGGGGGCCGGCCCGTGACTGCGGCCGTCGCCCCGCCGCAGCCCCGCCCGAGCTCGATCGTCGATCCGCGCATCGGCGACCTGGGGCCGGCGCTCCTCGCGCTCGAGGACGGTTCGGCCTTCCCGGGCATCGCGTTCGGTGCACCCGTGGCCGCCGGCGGCGATCTCGTCGTCAACACGAGCCAGACCGGCTACCAGGAGGTCTGCACCGACCCGTCGTACGCCGGCCAGATCGTCGTCATGACCTACCCCCTGATCGGCAACTACGGGCGCCTCGTCGACGACGACCAGTCGCTCCGGCCGTGGCTGCGCGCGCTCGTCGTCGCGAACGCCACGGCAGCCGTCGCCGAGGACGTCCGCCAGCTCGCCGCGCTCCTCCGCGACCAGGGCATCCCGGCGATCGCGGGCGTCGACACTCGGGCCCTTGCCCGGCACCTCCGTGCGCACGGCTCGCTGCGCGGGATCGTCACCGAACCGGGCGCCATCGATCGCGACGACGCCGTGGATCGCGCCCGCGCCGTCCCGCGCTGGGAAGACCAGGACTTCGTCGGCGAGGTGTCGCCTTCCTCGATCATGGACGTCGGCGGTCATGACGAGGGCGGGCCGCTCGTCGGGATCGTCGACTTCGGGCTGAAGTCGAACATCGTCCGGGCGATGCGCCGGCGCGGTGCGCGGGTCCGGATCCTGCCGCACACGATCTCGACGGCGGTGGCCCTCGCCCGGGACATCGACGGACTCATCCTTTCTCCCGGCCCGGGCGATCCGGCCCGCCTCGACGGCCCGGTCCGGCTGGCCCGGGCGATCATCGAGGACGGCCGGCCGCTGCTCGGGATCTGCCTCGGACACCAGATCGTCGGGCGCGCGGCGGGGGCCGAGACCGGTCGTCTGAAGTTCGGTCACCACGGGGCGAACCACCCGGTCCGCGACGTCGATCTGGGGCTCGTCCAGGTGAC
>DASTEU010000428.1:0-7512 GCA_035709325.1 Candidatus Limnocylindrales bacterium
CGAAACGGACGCTTCTGCCGCGCGTCAAGGGCATCTATCACGTCGGCTGCACCGACTACCCTGACCCGACCTACCCATGACCTTGTCGCTGGGGCAGCGTGGCTGCGTTAACAGCGCATGCCCAATCCTACTGCGTCGCCGAGTCGAATCCAAGGGTTTTGATGCACACCGTGGTGTAAATTCCTTAACGTTCGTTGCGGCGGATTTCGGACCGGCCGCGGCCCGGGACCGGCCGCGACGCGGGCCCCGGCGGGCACAGAGAGCGCCCCGGCGCGCCCCCGGCGTGCGCCCCCACGGCGCGCCCCCACGGCGCGCCTTCGGCGCGCCCCCGGCGGCGCCCCCGGCGCGATACTCCGTGGAGGTTTATCCGGCCCCGGAAGGCGACGTTCCGCCCCGATCCGCCGCCCGGATATCAGCGGGGCGCATGAGCGTGGCACAGAACGGCCTTCCCTCGGAGGTCCTGCCGCGATCTACGCATCGGGGAATATCTGAGTCCGGAGGCGGCGCCGAGGCCTTACCAAAGCGCACCCGCGCCCCCCGGCGCGCCCCGCCGCCCCGACGCGCCGCCCCGACGCGGCCGTCCCGCGCGGGTCATGCCGCGATCTACGCACCCACGGAATATCCGAGGGCGGAGCGGGTGGGAGAACGAAGCGTCCAGTCCCTAATCCTCGTGGATCGTGACCCCGGTCATCGCCACCGGGTCGTCCGGCAGGTCGCGCGCATTGCGCGGCGCCGACACGATCGCGTCGACGACCTCCATCCCCTTCGTCACCTGGCCGAACAGGGTGTAGTTCTTCGGCAGCCGACCGGCCAGGTCCTGGTGGCAGATGAAGAACTGGCTGCCGTTCGTGTTCGGCCCCGCGTTGGCCATCGCCAGTGCGCCGCGGGCGTATTCGCCCTTGACCGGCTCGTCTTCAAACTTGTAGCCGGGCCCGCCGGTCCCGACCCGGCTCGGGTCGAGCGAGGACTTCTTGCCGTACTCGCCGTCGCCGGCCTGGGCGACGAACCCGGGGATCACCCGGTGGAAGACGACGTCGTCGTAGAAGCCCTTCTTCGCGAGGTCGATGAAGTTCTGGGTCGTCTTCGGGGCGTCGGTCGTGAAAAGGTCGACGTCGATGTCGCCCTTCTCGGTGCTGATCGTTGCGCGGGTCATGAGCGCTCCTTCCCGGCCTGTCGGCCGCTATGGCGTGGCGACGGAGACCCGGTCCATCACGATCGGGTCGCTGGGGTTCTCGGCGTCGGCCGCCTCGTAGATCGCGTCGGCGGCCTCCATGCCGGCCGTCACCGTGCCGATGATCTGATAGGTGTTGTACGCGGCCAGAACGTCCGCGGCCGCATCGTCGAGGACGATGAAGAACTGCGATCCGACCGAGTTCGGCTGCGCCGTCCGGGCCATGGCCACCGTGCCCCGCGCGTAGGGCGTCGTGACCGGCTCGTCCTCGATCTGGTAGCCGGGACCGCCGGTCCCGGTCCCGGTCGGGTCGCCGCCCTGGATCACGAACGGCGTCCCGTCCGGAAGCGTCGCGGCCCGGTGGAACACGACGCCGTCGTAGAAGCCGCACGACGCAAGCGCGACGAAGTTGCCGACCGCGATCGGCGAGAGGTCCGACTCCACGGTGATCTCGATCGAGCCCTTGGCCGTGTCGATCGTGACGAGGCGCGTGTCGCCGCCCGGCAGCGACTCGGGCTGGGACGTCGGGCAGGCGCCGTTCGCCGGCTCGGGCAGGGTGGAGGCCCGGTCGCCGGCGGCGGACGGCGACGCCCCGCCGGCCGCGCTGCAGGCACCGGCCAGCAGGCCGACGGCGAGGAGCGCGGCGACGGCGGTCGGCCGACGGCGAGTGGTCATGCTGCGGCCTCCAGGGCTTCACCAAAGTCGATCGCCCCGGACAGGAGCGCCTGGCCGAGGATGATGCCGCTCACGCCGAGATCCCGCAGGCGCCGGACGCCAGCCAGGTCGGTCGCGCCGCCGGCCACGAGGAAGTCGGCATCGTGGCGCCGGATCAGCTCGCCGAGCAGCGCCGCATCCGGCTCGCTGCCGCCGTGGGTCAGGACGAATCGACGAACGCCGTGCCCGACGAGCTCGTCCACGACGCGGCCGAGGGTCGGCGGGTCGGGCCGCTTCCAGGGGAAGGCGGCGAACCGCTCGGGGCGCGGATCGAGCCCGACGGCCAGCCAGTCGCCGGCCACCGCGAGGCACTCGGCGAGAACGTCGGCCTCCTCGACGACGCTCATCGCGAGCACGACCCGGGTGGCCCCGGCGGCGAATGCGAGTCGGATCCGGTCGGCGCCCTCGAGCCCGCCGGCCAGCTGGATCGGGACCGCGACCCGCGATGCGATCGCGCCGACCGCCTCGAGATTGCGCGGCGTGCCGGAGCGGGCCCCGTCGAAGTCGACGACATGGACGGCCCGGGCCCCGAGCTCCACGAAGCGCTCGGCGATCCGGTCGGGCCGGTCGGTCGGGGCACCGACGCCGGACGAGGCGCCCGGCCAGAAGACGACCCGCGAGCGACCTCGGTCGAGATCGATCGAGGGGATGACCTGCACCGTGCCCGTCAGGCCCGTGCCGCGCGGGTGCCGCCGGTCCCGTTGCCGGCCTCCCTGCGGAGCGTCTCGCGCAGGAGGCGCCGATGGAAGCTGATCGGCAGCGACCCGTTGTTGAGCAGCGTGTCGTGGAACGCCCGCAGGTCGAACGCGCCGCCGAGGCGCTGCCGCTCGTCCTCGCGGAGCTGGAGGAGGAGGACCTTGCCGAGCAGGTACGAGAGCTGGTACGTCGGCGTGTACGTGTAGCGGTTCACTTCGGCGCGGGCGTTGGACCGCTCGAAGCTCGTGTTCGCGACGAGGAAATCGGTCGCCTCCTCGACGCTCACCTCGCCCCGGTGCATTCGGACATCGAGGACGATCCGGCAGGCCCGCCAGATCGCATCGGTGTAGAGCGCGACCCGGAAGTTCGGCCCGTCGTCGAACCCCTGCTCGCGCATCAGCTCCTCGGAGTACATGCCCCAACCCTCGACGAACTCGGGCGCGTCCGTCATGAGGCGGGTCAGCGAGGGATGGCGGTTGGCGACGGCGAGCTGCAGGTGGTGGCCGGGGTAGGCCTCGTGGATGCTGGTGTTGCTGATCGAGCTGCGGTTGTGCTCGCGCATCGCGTTCGGGTCGTTGCCGACCGAAGGCGTGACGATGTAGATCCCCTTCGGATTGGGGTCGAACTTCGGCGGCGAGAAGTACGCGGCGAACGGCACGACGTTGCGGAGGTACTCGGGCGTCGGGATGACGTCGATCCGCTCGTCGTCCGGGACGGTGACGATGCCCCGATCGATGAGGTGCTGGCGGCTCCGAAGCATGACCTCGCGGTACGCCGCGAGCGCCTCCTCGAACGTGGCCGGGTGGTCGCTCTTGACCCGATCGACGACCGTCGCCTCGTCGGCCTCCGGGTCGAGCTCGCGGGCCGCCGCGATGCGTCCCTCGCGGTTCTTCGCGAGCTGCTCCTCGCCGATCGCGAGGATCGCATCGGCGTCGAGCCCGTCGAAGGCACGGAGCTCGACGAGCTCGTCGTAGCGATCCCGCCCGAGCGCCCACTCGTCGGTGCCCCCGGCGAGGGTGTCCTGGATCCAGCCCGTGTAGCCGTCGAGCGCGGTCCGGGCGGCGGCATCGGCCCGCTCGAGGCGGCGTCGTTCGGCTTCGGGAAGGTCTCCTCCGGCGGCGAGGATCTCGTCGAGGAACGACGGCAGGTCGCCCGCAGATTCGATCTCGAGCCGCTGCCAGAGGCGGACCTGCGGCACGACGGCCCGGCTGCGCGATTCGTCGAGGAATGCCGGCACCGCCTCGAGCCGCCCGGCGATCGAGGCGAGGCGCTCGGGCAACGGCGCGAAGTCCTGGGCGAAGATCAGGAACAAGGCGTCGCCGACCGCATCGAGTGCCGTCGAGCGGCGCTCCCAGATCCGGACGACGTCGGTGTCGAAGATCGCCCGCCGCAGATTGTGGATCTCGAGGTCGCGCTCGAAGCGGGCCGCCCGCGACAGGCCGGCCGGGTCGATCGCATCGATCGCTTCGAGGTGGGCCTTCTCGGCGGCCAGCTCCTCGAGGACCGCGTCGCGTGACCCGTCGCCGAGGCGGGCGTCCTCAGTGTGGATCCCGAGGAACGTCCCGACGATCGGGTTGTCGCGGATCACGCGCCGGAAGCGGGCCTCCACGAGGCCGTAGAACGTGTCGTCGAGCGAGCCGGCATCGGGCGCCCGCTCGGGGCGGGTCAGGACGACGTCGTCGAGTCGGTCGGTCATCTGGTCCTCCGTGGGCCGGCCGGAGCCGGTTCAGGCTTCGGCAGCCCGTCCTGCGCCGACGCCCGTGGCCGGCCGTTCCGTGGGCGTGGCGGTCACCGCGCCGGATTCGAGTGCTGCTCGGACGGCCGCGATGGCGGCCTCGATCTCTGAAGTTCCGATGCCGTAGTGGGTGACCGCCCGGACCTGGCCGTGGGGATACTCGTCCATCAGGACGCCCTCGGTCCGGAGGGCGTCGAGGAAGCGGCGCCGGTCCCCGGCGACCCGGAAGAGGACGAAGTTCGTCGTGACCCGCGACGGGTCGAGCCTGCCGTCGCCGGGCTGGGCGATGCCGCCGGGGGCACGGACGCCGTCGAGGTCGGCCAGCCCTTGGGCGAGGCGGCGGGCGTTCGCGTGGTCGTCGGCGAGCCGCTCGATCATCCCCTCGGGCCCGTCGCCGAGCGCGAGGAGGCCGGCGGCGGCGACGATCCCGGCCTGGCGCATGCCGCCACCGAGCAGTTTGCGGGCCCGCCGCGCCCGGTCGACGAACGCCCGGTCGCCGACGATCACCGAGCCGACGGGGCAGGCCAGGCCCTTCGAGAGGCAGAACGTCACCGAGTCCGCCGGGGCGGCGAGCTCGCGCGGGGTCACGCCGAGGGCCACCGCGGCGTTGAAGAGGCGGGCGCCGTCGACGTGGAGGGGGACGCCGTGGCGGTGGGCGATCGCCCCGACCGCCGCCACCCACGCCGGTGAGAGGGGCTGGTTCATCGAGTGACTGTGGGCGTTCTCGAGGAGGACGAGCGCCGTCGGGGGCTGGTGGTGGTCCGTCGGGTCGCGGAACGCCTCCTCGAGCTCCTCGAGGTCGAACGTTCCATCCGGGCGGTCGACGAGCTGACGGACCGACGCACCGACGACGACGGCATGGCCGGCCGCCTCGTCGAGGACCGTGTGGGTCTCGCGCCCGGCGATGATCTCGCCGCCGCGCGGGACGTGGGCCATCATCGAGGCAAGGTTGCCCATCGTCCCGGAGGCCACCAGGAGCCCCGCCTCCTTGCCGAGGAGTTCGGCGGCGCGCTCCTCGAGTGCGTTGACGGTCTGGTCCTCGCCCCAGACGTCGTCGCCGACCGGGGCGTCCGCCATCGCCCGGCGCATCGCCGGGCTGGGCAACGTGACGGTGTCGGACCGCAGGTCGATCGGAGGCATCGGCGGGGAGTATAGGAGCCGGGGCGGATCGAGGCCTTCGCCGGCCTTGCGGCGCCGCGGATGCCCGCGGCGCGGCGAGTGCCCGCGGCGCGGCCCCGCCCCGGGGGTCTTGCGCGACACCCCGGCGGTGACTGGCCCGGGATCGCCCGCGACGGCGTCGGTGTACGGTGGGCGAGATGTCGGATCGCGAGCCGCAGATCTTCGAGGTGGCGCCGGCTCCCCTGGGAAGCCGATCGGGCGGCAGCGGCCGCGGCCCGGGGCGCTCGCGCAGGCCCTCGTCGGTCGCCGTCGTCCTCGTCATCGCGCTCGCGGTCCCTCTCGTGGCCTTCGTCGGGCCCCGGATCGAGTGGCGGCCGCAGGTCGACCTGTCGCTGCTGGTCCCCTCGCAATCGGCAGAACCCCAACCCACGCCGACGCGGCGGCCGCGGGTCACGCCGCTGCCGACCTCGAGCCCGCCGCCGCCGTTCACGGCCGGCGAGGGACCGCTGCCGGCCCGGCTGGCCATCGACGTCGGCGGCATCCGGCTCGTCGACCCGGCGACCGGTCGGCGCGGCCCGCCCGGTTCGATTCGGCTCGACAGCGACGCCGTCGTCCCGGCCGACGACGGCGGCTGGTGGTGCGTCTGCTTCCGGCGATCCGAGGACTTCAACAAGGAGAACGTCGCGATCGACGTCCGCCACCTCGATGCGTCGGCGATCGAGACCGGCCGCTGGCCGCTCGAACCCATCGAGTCGTCGGCGGCGCCGCCGGCCCAGGACTTCTACACGCGCATCGACGTCGAGTTCGCGCCGGACCGCCGAACCGCGTATCTCGCGATCGGCACCCGGAGCGGTGATCGCTGGACGATCTGGGTCGAGGCGATCGATGTGATCCGCGGAGTGTCGCTCGGGCGTGAGCGGCTCGCGGATCTGGACATCCCGGAGGCGGACGCCGGCACGACCGCGGCCGGCTTCGAGAGTTATCTCGCCGGCCCGCTCATCCGCCTCTCGCCGGATGGCAGGCGCATGACCGTCGTGGCGTGGATCGAGCGCTACGTGTCCTCGGGCCGGCGGGAGGAGCCGATCGCCTCGGCGTGGCTCCTGGACCTGCCGGGGACGGGTGCACCGAACCGCCCGTTCGCCGCCGCCGCGCCGCTCGAGGGCGATCTCGGCGAGTCGATCCGGAGCTGCTGGCTCACGGTCACCTGGCTGAGCGACGAGGAGCTGCTCGCCTCCTGCTGGCAGGAGGCGAGAGGTCCCGGCGGAGTGTCGATCGCGCTGCGCACCTTCGGGCTCGACGGCGTGGAGCACGCGAGCGTGGAGTACGCGGCGGATGACACGAGCTGGACGTCCGAGCCGCTGATCGACCGCGCCAATCGCACGGCGCTGTTCTGGAGTCCGGTCGGCCATTATCTCGACGTCGTCGACCTGGCCCACGGGGCGATCCGCCGCGTCGCCGTTCAGGTCGAGGCGATCGGTCGACCCGTTGACTTCACGTCCGCCCACCGCCCGGCCGTGATCGGCTCGTTCATCTCGGACTACCGGCCGTGGTTCGAGTCGAGCCTCGTCGCCGACCCCGCCGGCTCGCGTCTCTACGCCCTGGGGATGCGGGGAGGCGCGGAGCCCCAGACACGCCGCTACCCGAGCGGCAGCACCGGCGTCTGGGTCATGGATGCCACGACGCTCGAAGTGCTTGCCTGGTGGCCGCCGGCGGGCCCGTACGTCGGCCTCGGCCTCAGCCGGGACGGGGATTGGCTGACCGCGATCGGCCAGGCCGGCGTGGACACCGACGGCAACGACAGCGCGTGGCCGTTCACCGTCTCGGTCCACGACACGTCCGACGGCCGGTTGGCGCTCCAGATCGCGGATATCGCCGAGGGCTTCGGGGTCTTCCCGGTTCCCTGAGAGGGACGCGTGCGAGGGGAACGGCGCGGAGCCGGCCGACGACAAGGGCGGCGGCAGGTGCTATCCTCCGCAATCGCCGCAGCGGACCCGTGGTGTAGCGGCCCAACATGCCAGCCTGTCACGCTGGAGATCGCCGGTTCGAATCCGGTCGGGTCCGCCATCAGCGCATCTCC
>DASTEU010000429.1:0-2492 GCA_035709325.1 Candidatus Limnocylindrales bacterium
GAGGTCGAGGCCGGCAGCGGTGCCCACGGCCGCCGCCGCCAGCGCGTTGTGGACCGCCTGGCGGCCGAGCGTCGGGATGGTCGCCGGACGGCGCTCGCCGCCGGCGCGCAGCTCGAAGCGCATGCCGGCCAGCCCTGCCGACTCGACGCCCTCGGCGCGCACGTCGGCATCCTCCGCGAAGCCGTACGTGACGCAACGGGCGACGGTCCGGACGTACATGTCACGGACGATCGGATCGTCGGCGTTGAGGATGCCGGTCCCGGACGGCGGGAGCGCCTCCAACAGTTCGCCCTTCGCGCGCTCGATGGCGCGCAGCGAGCCGATCCGTGACAGGTGGACGGCCTGCACCGCGGTCACGACGCCGATCTCGGGCCGACCCATCGCGGCGAGGTCGGCGATCTCCCCGCCGACGTACCTCCCCATCTCGAGCACCGCCGCCTGGTGATCGGGCCGCAGCCGCATGAGGGTCAGCGGCAGGCCGATCTCGTTGTTCTGGTTGCCTTCGTTCTTGAGCGTCACGAGCTGCGCGGAAAGGACCGTCGCGATCGCCTCCTTCGACGACGTCTTGGCGATGCTGCCGGTGACGCCGACCACGAGCGGGTCGAAGCGCGAGCGCCAGTCGGCGGCGATCGCCCACAGGCCGCGGAGGCTGTCGGGCACGTGGACGATCGCCGCGTCGGCCGCGGCGGCCGCGGCCAGATCCGCCTCGGATGGTTCATCCGAGACCAGGACGGCGGACGCGCCGGCCGCGATCGCGGCGCCGACGAAGCGGTGGCCGTCGGTCCGCTCGCCGGGCAGCGCGACGAAGAGGTTGCCGGGAACGACGAGCCGGGAGTCGACGGCCGCGCCCAGCACGGGGCGGGTCGAGGCGGAGAGGAGCCGGCCGCCGGTCGCTCGGACGAGGTCGTCGGCGGACAGGCCCGGACCTGTCGCGTCGCCGTGCGGCGGAGGCGGCGACGCCGGATCGGTCACGGGCGCCAGTGTGGCACAGCGACCACTCACCGGTCGGCGACGACCGGCCCGGCCGGCACCCGTCGTTCGGGCAGGAGCCCGGGCCGGGTGATCGCGTCGTGGGCGATGCGCCGGAAGAGCTCGAACGACATCACCGGCATCTCGAGCTGGCCGACGCGGGCGATCGTCGGGGTGCCCTCGTTGATCTTCACCGCCACGACGAGGTCCGGGATCCCCGCGTCGCGGCCGATGTAGCCGATGAAGCTGTAGTTGAAGAGGTTGTGTTTCCAGTCGCCGCGGCCCTCGCGGAGGGTCGGGTCCCAGATCTGGGCCGTGCCGGTCTTGCCGCCGACGTAATAGCCGTCGATGAGCGTCCGGTCGCGGTAGAAGGGCACCTCGCTCACGACGTGGTTCATCATCGTGACCAGCGTCGCGGAGAGCTTCGGATCGATGACCCGGCCCGGCGAGGCCGGCTCGATCTCATGGGTCCCGACGGCCTTCACGACATGCGGCTGGACGAGGGTGCCGCCGTTGACCATCGCCGCGTAGGCCGCCGCGAGTTGGAGCGGGGTGACGGCCACGCCCTGGCCGAACGAGCCGTTGGCGAGGTCGATCTGCTGCCAGCCGGTGATCCGCGGATCGTGGACGATGCCCCGGACCTCGCCGGCCACGTCGACGCCCGTGGGGGCCCCGAAGCCGTACCGCGTCCACGTGTCGTGGAGGACCGACGAGGCGGCCTTCGTCGTCTCTCCGAGCTCGAGGGCGACCTTGGCCGCGACGACGTTGCGCGACCAGGCGATCGCGTCCTCGAACGTCATCCAGCCCATGCCCCGGCGGTCGGCGTCGTCGACATGGGTCGCGCCGCCGTCGAGCTTGAGCGTCCCGACGTCCTTGACCTTGCTCTTCGGCGTGACGACGCCGCTCTCCAGCGCGGCGGACGCGGTGAACATCTTGAAGACCGAGCCCGGCTCGTAGACGGAGCTGACGACCGGGTCGATGAAGCGCTCCGGCGTCGTCGCGGCGACCGCGGCGTAGGCGTTGCCGTCGTACGACGGGTACGTGGCATGGGCGAGCACCTCGCCGGTGTACGGGTCGAGGATCACCGCGGAGACGCTCTGGGCCCGGTCGGCCGCCCAGGCCGCGAGGACCTCCTGCTCGAGCGCGAGCTGGAGGCCGGCGTCGATCGTCAGGCGGATGTCCTCGCCCGGCGCGCCCGGGTCCTCGACGACGATCGTGTCGGGGATCGCGCGGGCGGCAATGTCGCGCTGGGCGTGCACGACGCGAGGCCGCCCGCCGAGGACGTCCTGGTAGTACTCCTCGACGCCGTACTGGCCGATGCCGTCCCGGTTCACGAAGCCGAGCAGGTGGGCCGCGAGGGTCGATTCGGGCCCGCCGCCCTCGTGGGGATAGACGCGAACCGGTTCGTCCTCGAGGAGCACGCCCTCGACCGTGCCCCTGGCGACGGCCGTCCGGATCCGGTCGGCGGTCGTCGTGTCCAGGCCGCGGGCGAGGACGACGTACCGCTTGTCGCTCGTCATCCG
>DASTEU010000430.1:0-2805 GCA_035709325.1 Candidatus Limnocylindrales bacterium
GGCCGACCTGTGGGACGCCCTGCCGGCAGCGGCGCCTCGCCGGGTCGTCCTCCTCGGGATGGGCAGCTCGCGGTATGCGGCGGGCGCGGCGGCGCTCCGCCTCCGAGCGGCAGGGATCGACGCGGTCGCGGAGTACGCCTCAGCCGAGGCCGGCTGGCCGCCGGATCGGAGGACGCTCGTCGTCGCGATCTCGGCGTCGGGCGAGAGCGCCGAGACGATCGCGGCCGCCGAGCACCACCGCGGGACGTCGCGCCTCGTGGCGCTCACCGACCGGCCGGACTCCACGATCGCGACGATGGCCGACCTCGTCGTCCCGCTCCACGCCGGCGAGGAACGCGGTGGCGTCGCCTGCCGATCGTTCCAGCACACCGCGCTCTTGCTCCGGACGCTCGAGGCGCGCCTCGGCGGCCGCCCCGTCGACCTGCCGTCGCTCTGCGACCGGGTCGCATCCGCGACCGCGGACCTGCTCGGACGGCGCGACGACTGGCTGCCGCGACTCGTTCGTGCGCTGGACGGACCCGACGGCGCATACCTGATCGCGCCGGTGGAACGCCTCGCCACGGCAGAGCAGGGCGCCCTGATGATCCGCGAGGGCCCGCGCCGGCCGGCCGTCGCCTGCGAGACCGGCGACTGGAGCCACGTCGACGTCTACCTCGCAAAGACGCTTGATTATCGGGCGCTGCTCTTCGCCGGCTCGCGCTGGGACGGCCAGGCCGTCGAGTGGCTGCGAAGGCGCGGCTCGACGTTTGTGGCAGTCGGCCGCGACATGCCGGGCGCGGCCGCGACCGTCCGGTACCCCGGCGACGACCTGCCGGACGTCGCGACGTTCAGCGAGGTTCTCGTTCCTGAGCTCCTTGCCGCCGCATGGTGGGCCGCCGCCGACTGAATGCGATCCCACCTTGACTCGGCGTCGGCACGGGCGGACCATGAGCGGTCCGACGTGGCATCGGGCCAGGGGAGGGCAACATGAGCACGCGGCGCGGTCGTTCGTTCATCGTGGCGGTCGCGACGGCCGTCCTGCTGGCCGGCTTCGGGGCCTGGGTCCCGGCGGCCGCAGCACCATCCGGCAAGGCCCTCTGGAGCCCCTGCTTCCGGAACTTCGGGCCGTTCGAGTGCGCGACGGTCGGCGTGCCGCTCGACTACGACAACCCGTCCGGTGCCAGGATCTCGATCGCGATGGTCCGCCTGCCGGCGGCCGATCCGGCGCTCCGCCAGGGTTCACTCTTCATCAACCCGGGCGGGCCGGGCGGCTCCGGTGTGGACTTCGCAATCGCTGCGGCGCCGGTCCTGTTCACGCAGGACGTTCGCGATCGCTTCGACATCGTCGGCTTCGACCCGCGCGGCATCATCCGGAGCGACCCGTTGCGGTGCTTCGGGACGCCTCGCCAGTGGGACCCGTACTTCACGCCGTTCACCTTCCCGATCAGCGACGCCGAGGTCGACGCCTGGGTGGCCGCCGACCGCTATCTCGATGGCGCCTGCGACCGCCGCGGCGGAGCGATCCTCGACCACATGTCGACCGCCAACGTCGCCCGCGACATGGATCGCCTGCGCCAGGCGGTGGGAGACGCGAAGCTGACCTACTACGGCGTCTCGTACGGCTCGATGCTCGGCCAGACGTACGCCAACATGTTCCCCGACAACTTCCGGGCGCTCGTCATCGACGGCGTCCTCGACCCGATCGCCTGGACGACCGGCGCGCCGGGCCAGCAGGACCTGCCGTTCTCGACCCGGCTCCGGAGCGACCAGGGAGCCCAGGACACGCTCGAGGAGTTCTTCCGCCTCTGTGACGAGGGCGGCGAGGCGTGCCCGCTGTCCGGGGGTGCAGGGGCGGCGGCTCGGTATGCCGCGATCGCCGACGTCCTCCGAGCCGGACCGATCGTCGCCGAGGATCCGTTCACCGGCGAGATCATCGAGTACAACTACTCGCTCCTCATCGCCGACACGCTCAACGCGATGTACGACTCGTTCGGTTGGCCGGACTTCGCCCTGCTCCTCGAGTACATCGAAAGCCAGGCCTCGCCGGCCGCGCTCGGCCGGGCGCTCGCCGCCGTCCGCGGGACGTCGTCGCTCGCGGAGTCGTCGCGTGAACTCGCGCGAGCGGCCGGCGGTTACGTCACCAAGCGGGGTTTCCCAACGTACCCCAACTTCATCGAGGGCTTCCCGGCGGTGGCCTGCGCCGACTCGGACAATCCCGACGACTACCAGGCGTGGGTCGACGCCGGGGCCGATGCCGACGAGGCCTTCGGCTACTTCGGCCGGATCTGGACGTGGGTGTCGAGCATCTGCGCCGAGTGGCCGGGAGTCGACGACGACCGGTACGTCGGACCGTTCGACACGGCCACGACGGCGCCCGTCCTCGTGGTCGGGGCGAAGTGGGACCCCGCGACGAGGTACGAGGGCGCGGTCATCGTCCACGACCTGCTGCCGAACTCGGCGCTGCTGACGGTCGACTCGTGGGGCCACACGTCGCTCTTCGCCTCGGCCTGCGCGGACGCGGCCATCGCCGCCTACCTGATCGCCCAGTCCACGCCGGCGCCAGGGACGACCTGTACGCAGGACCTCGTCCCCTGGGTCGACTTCGGGCCGGGAGGACCGGGCGGGTAGACCTGCACCTCTCGGCGCCGGCCCCGGCACGGAGGGTCGCCCGCTTGACGCTCCGCGCGATTCCGCGTAGGGTCGCCTAACGATCGTTAGGTAGGAGCGGATGATCGAAGCCGGCGCCCGGCGGCGCGAGATCGACGAGGTCGCAAGCGAGCTGTTTCACGCCAATGGCTACGCGGCGACCAGCGTGCGGGACATCGC
>DASTEU010000431.1:0-12086 GCA_035709325.1 Candidatus Limnocylindrales bacterium
GGTCGCGTGGCGGTACAAGGGACCGCCGAGAGCGGCCGGGAGGGGGTCGCCGGCGGTCGCCGGCGACGGTCGCCGGCGGCTCGCGGGCGGGGTCGCCTGGCCGGCGGGTCGCCGGCGGGACCCGCCGTCGCTCGGTGCGCCAGGCGGTACAAGGAACAGGCGAGCGCGTCGGCGAGGCGACCCCGCGACGGCGCCGGTGCGCCGACCGCCCTCCCCTACTCCGAGCCGGGCAGGCGGTGCTTCGCGACGAACGCGGCAGCCTGCGCCCGCCGCTCCAGGTTGAGCTTCGAGAGGATCGAGCTGACGTAGTTCTTGACGGTCTTGTCCGACAGGAAGACCTCGCCGGCGATCTCCTTGTTCGTCTTGCCCTCGGCGACGAGCATGAGGATCTTGCGCTCCTGGGGGGTCAGCGCCGCGAGCTCGTCGGGCTGGTCGTTCGCCGCGATCCGGCGGACCCGGTCGAGGACCTTCTCGGTGACGGCGGGGTCGAGCAGCGACTCGCCCCGCCCGACCGCCTCCAGCGCGGCCACGAGGTCGCGCGCGCGGACCTGCTTGAGGAGGTAGCCGCTCGCGCCGGCGATGATCGCCGACAGGACAGCCTCCTCGTCGGGATAACTCGTCAGCATGATCACCCGCGTCGCCGGCAGCTCCGAGCGGATCTCCCGGCACGCCTCGATCCCCGATCCGTCGGGCAACCGCACGTCCATGATCACGACGTCCGGCTGGAGCGTCCGCGCCTGCTCCACCGCCTCGGCGGCGAGGCCGGCCTCACCGACGACCTGGAATCCGGGCCGCCGGTCGAAGAGGGACACCAGGCCCTGTCGGACGACCTCGTGGTCGTCGACGACCAGCAGCCGGATCGGTGAGGCGACAGATCGTTCGGTCATGACTGGGGCATCTCCGCTGGCGGCTCGTCCGGGACGCGGACGGTGACCCTGGTTCCCTTCGGTTCGGCGCCTGCCACCTCGAGGTTGCCCCCGATGTGGGTCGCGCGTTCGCTCATGTTCGCGAGTCCATGATGCCCGGGATGACGGATCTCGGTGTCGCCCAGACCGACGCCGTCGTCGGTCACTTCGAGGACCAACGTCGACGGCTCGCGGCGGACCTCGATCGTGACGTTCGTGGCGCGAGCGTGGCGGGCGATGTTGCTCAGCGCCTCGCTCCCGATCGCCAGCAGCTCGACGACCACCTCGGGCGACGGCTCGACGAGATCGGCCGGCCAGCTGACGTGGGGCTCGATCAGCGTGTTGTGACGGAACGCCTCGGCCAGCGCGGCCAGACCGCCGATCAGCGACGAGCCCTCGACGAGCTCCGGGCGCAGGCCGAAGACGAAGGTTCGCAGGTCGCGGATCGCGACGTGAATCGAATCGATCGCGCGCTCGACGCGGGACGCCGCCTCGTCGCCGTCCTCACCCATCAGCTCCGGGACGTCTTCGAGCGAGAGGCCGATCCCATAGAGCGCCTGGATGATTCCGTCGTGGATGTCGCGTCCGATCCGCTCGCGCTCCTCGATGACCGTGAGGGCCCGGACCTGTTCGTGCAGCCGGGCGTTGCCGATCGCGATGCCGGCATGGAGGGCGAAGGCTTCGACGAGCTCCTGGTCGGCCTCGCTGAACTCCGGTGCGCCGCGCTTGTTGGTGAGGTAGAGGTTGCCGACGGGGCGGCCCTCGATCGTCACGGGCACGCCGAGCAGGCTCGTCATGGGCGGATGGTGCTCGGGGAACCCGTAGCTGTCGGGATGGGCCGCGATGTCCGGGATCCGGATGGCCCGGCTGTCGCGGACGATGAGGCCGAGCAGTCCGTGGCCCTGCGGCGGCGCCCCGAGCCGGCGCCGCGTCTCATCGTCGATGCCGACCGTGACGAACCGCTCGATGCGGCCGTGCCGGTCGAACAGGCCGAGCGCCGCGTATTCGGCATCGACGAGGGAGCGCACCCGCTCGACGATGAGCTGGAGGACCGACTCGACCGGCTGGAGGCCGGCAATCGCCCGGTTTGCCGCATCGAGCGCCTCGAGCGCCGGTTCGGCGAGGACACGCAGGGATGTCATGTTGAGAGCGTACAAGAGGCTGGCCTCCCGACGTGACCGATGGCCCCGCGAGAATGTGCCGGACGCCCCATGGGCCCCGGACGACGACGGCCCCACGCTTTGAGCACGATGTCGACCTCGACCGCGTTCGCCGAACAGGCGCCACCAGGGCCCACGATGCTGCCCGGAACGCGTCGCGTGCCGCGCGTCCTGCTCGCGACCGACCTCGGACCGGCGTCGGCCGCCGCGACGGATGCGGCGATCGAGCTGGCCCGCGACCTGCGTGGCAGCCTTCTCGTCGTGAGCGTGCTCGAACCGGGCCGCGGGACGCCGTTCGGCGCGCGGATCGACCAGATCCGGGAGCGCCGCGAGCGCGGCGCGCGGGAGATCGCCGATCGGGCCCGAACCGCCGGCGTGGCCGCCGCCTTTCTCGTGTGGCAGGGCGAGCCTGGGCCGTCGGTCGTGGCTGCGGCCGAGGCGGAGGGCGCCGACTTCATCATCCTGGGCTCGAACCAGCGGCCCCGCGTCTCCAGGCTCCTCCTCGGCGGCACCTCGGACCACGTCCTGCGAAGCGCGCCGTGCCCCGTCCTGATCGTCCGCCCGGACGACGTCCCCGAGGCCTGACGGACATGCTCCCGCGCGATACACGGCCGCGTTTCCTGCCCGCGGTGACGATCCGTCCCGTCGAACCGGGCGATGCCGCCGCCCTGCGCGCCTTCTACGAGGGCCTCTCGCCCGACAGCCGCTACCGCCGCCTGATGTCGATGGGCGCCCGCGTCGGCGAGAGCGACGCGAACCGCTTCTGCCGGGCCGATCACGACCATCGCGAGGGCTTCGTCGCTGTCGCCGAGCCGGGCGGGGCGACGCGGTCCCAGCCCCCCGACATCGTCGGCCACATCTGCCTCGAGCCCTGCCAGCCGGGCGTCGTCGAGATGGCGGTCGCGGTCGCGGATCGCTTCCAGGGGCGCGGGATCGGGCGGGCCCTGACCGCGGCGAGCCTCCACTGGGCCGAGCGCCACGGGATCCGCTCGCTGCGGGCGACGATGCTCTCGGACAACACCGGCATCGTCCGGCTTCTCCAGTCGCTCCGCCGACCGCTGACGTTCACGACGCCGTCCGCCGGCGTCATCGAAGCGATCGTCCAGGTTGCCGCGGGCCCAGCTCGCGCGGCCTGATCTTCTTCGACCGGGAGCCTGCGGGGCAACCGGCTGCCGAAACACTCGCCCGGCGCCGGCGTCGGTCGCGGACCCGTCAGGCCATGTGGATCCGCCGAGCGTCCGCCCGGAGCGCGTCCCGGAAGTCCGGATGGGCGATCCGGATCAGGGCCTCGCAGCGCTCGTGGACGCTCTTGCCGAACAGCTCAGCGACGCCGTACTCGGTGACGACCGTCCTGACGTGGGCCCGCGTCGTCACGACGCCGGCGCCCTCCTTGATCGAGGTGACGATCCGCGAGACCGAGCCGTCGGACGCGGTGGACGGCATGGCGATGATCGCCCGCCCATTCGGGGCGAGGGCGGCGCCCCGGATGAAATCCATCTGGCCGCCGACCCCGCTGTAGAAGCGCTTGCCGACCGAGTCCGCGACCACCTGGCCCGTCACGTCGACCTCGATCGCCGAATTGATCGCGGTCATCGTTCCGAACGAACGGATCACGTGGGTGTCGTTCGTGAAGTCGACCGAGCGCATCTCGACCATCGGGTTGTCGTCGACGAAGCGGTAGAGCCGGGCGGAGCCCATGAGGAACGCGGTCACGATCTTGCCCCGGTTCCGCTCCTTGGCCATCCCGGTGATGACGCCCGCCTCGACGAGGTCGACGACCGGGTCGGTGAACATCTCGGTGTGGATGCCGAGGTCGCGCGTGTCGGTGAGCGCGAGGGCGGTCGCCGCCGGGATCGCCCCGATTCCGAGCTGGAGCGTGGCCCCGTGGGGGACGAGTTCGGCGACGTATTCGCCGATCTGGCGCTCGACCGCGCTGATCGCGCCGACCGGCCGCTCGTAGGGCGGGACATCGACCTCGATCGCGAGGTCGATGTCGGCGACGTGGATGAAGCTCTCGCCGAGCGTCCGGGGCATCGCCCGGTTGAACTGGACGATCACGGTCCTCGCCGCGCGGATCGCCGCGTGCATCGCCTCGACCGACGTGCCGAGCGAACAGAAGCCGTGGCTGTCGGGCGGGGTCGCGTTGACGAAGACGACGTCGAGCGGCAGGACGCCGTTCTCGAAGAGGCGGGGCACGTCCGACAGGAAGACCGGCACGTAGTCGGCGCGGCCCTCGTTGACCGCCGCCCGGGCGTTCGGGCCGATGAACAGCGCTCGATGGCGGAAGTGGCCGGCCATCTCGGGGGCCAGGTGCGGACCGGGGCCCTCGCAATGGAGGTGGACCATGCGGACGCCCTCGAGATCGGCCGCCCGGGCGACGAGGGCGTCGAGCAGGACCGACGGCGTCGCCGCGGCGCACTGGAGGTAGACCGACTGGCCGGAACGGATGCCGGCGACGGCCTCCTCCGGCGAAACGATCGGGGGGAGCTTCACCATGGTCGGTCCATGGTGCCGTGGCGAGGCGGCCCTCGTGAAGTCGCCGGCGGACGGCGATCGGCGGGCCGGTCGGCCCGTCCGGACGGGTCCGATGGCCCGGCGGACCGGCGAGCGTGTGCAAACCGGGGTAAACTGCTGTTCCGCCCGACCGTCGGGCGTCCCCCGCGTGGTCAAGGTTCCTCTCGAACCGGCCGTGCGTCGGCCGATTCCCAAAGGTTCGAGAAGAAAACAGAGGTCACATGTCCAGCGGGACGATCAAGAAGCTCGTCGCCGATCGCGGCTTCGGCTTCATCACCGCCGATGACGGCAAGGACTACTTCTTCCATCGCGGCGCCCTCGAGGGCGGTCTCGACTTCGACCGGCTCGTCGGTGGCGAGAAGGTGGACTTCGAGGTCGAGGCGAGCCCCAAGGGCCCTCGCGCCGTGAAGGTGCGCGCGGCGTGAGCGAAGAGCGGCCCCGTCCCCAGCCGACGACGATGACGGTCCCGCCGCGGCCCGGCGCCGCCGCCCGGGCACCCGAGCCGCTCAAACACGTCATCGCCGAGTACAAGCATCAGGCGCAGACGATCACGTGCGTCTGCGGCTGGCACGGCAGCAGCGCCTCGCCGGACGGTCGCTCGTCCGACTGGAGTGCCCACGTCGCGGCCAACCGCACGAAGCCGCGCTGATCACGCCGAGTCGACGAACCGGGAGCCCGGGCCCGCGAGGGCCCGGGCTTTCTCGTTGCCGGTGCCGGCGATCAGCCCCGCGTGAACCGGGACGGTCCCGCGACCGGGAGGCGGACCCGGAAGACGGCGCCGCCGGCCGCGTTGTTCGCGACGGCGATCGTTCCGTGGTGGCGGTCGACGATCCACTTGGCGATCGCGAGGCCGAGGCCGGTCCCGCCGGACGGCGAGCCCGTCGCCCGCCAGAACCGTTCGAAGACGTGGGGCATGTCCTCGGGCCGGATGCCGCTGCCCTGATCGGCGACGTCGAGCGTCGCCCCGCCGCCTCCGCCTCGAATCGCGACCCGGACCTCGCCGCCGCTCGGGCTGTGGCGAATCGCGTTGTCGACGAGGATCGTCACGAGCTGGCGGAGGCGGGCCGGGTCGCCGTCGACGATCGCCGGCTCCGGGTCGACGACGACCCGCACGTCGCGTTCGCCGGCCGGCTTCGCCAGCGCTGCCGCGGCGTCGGCCGCCACGTCGCCGAGATCGAGGGTCCGGCGCTCGAGAGCGACCGCCCCCGAGTCGGAGCGGGCGAGCAGGAGCAGGTCCTCGACGAGCGAGGCGAGATGGTCGACCTCGGCGTCGATGTCGGCGAGGGCGTCGCCGACGCTGGAGACCGGCTCGTCGCGGTGGCGCCGGAGGTGCTCGATCGAGCTGCGGATGACCGTGAGCGGCGTCCGCAGCTCGTGACTGGCGTCGGCGGCGAACTCGCGCTGCCGGCGCAGCGCCCGGCGCTGGGCTCCGAGCGAATCGCGGATCGGGACGAGGGCCCGACGGGCATACACCGCGCCGAAGCCGAAGGCGACGAGCACGACGACCGCCCCGCCGACGACGAGGACCCGCAGGATCGCGTCGAGCGTGCTCTGCTCGGTCGTGCGATCGCCGATCACCTGGACGTAGAACGCGCCGATCCGGGTATCGACACGCTCGGTCCGTACCCGGACCGGGACCCCGCCGACCGTCGCCAGCTCGATCGTCGTGCCGGCGGCCCGTGCCGACTCGATTCCGGCCTCGACCGGGACCCCGTCCGGGACCTGGAAGTTGCGGCGGCCGACGAGCTCGCCGGCGTCGTTGGCGAGCACGGCGAACGTCCCCGAAGATCCACCACCGAACCGGAAACCCAGGCCGGGACCCTGCGGGTTCGGACGGTCGCCGACGAGGAACGAACGGGTGTCCATGGCCCGCTGCTCGAGCTGGTCGACGGCGCGGGACTCGAGCGTCCGGGCCGCTGCGAGGTAGAGCGCGACACCCAGGACGAGCAGGACGAGGAGCGTCGTGCCGCCGCTCCACAGGACGAGCCGCAGGCGGACGTGCCGGACGAGCCGGCCGTCGGCCACGAGCGCCTCGCGTTCGGCTGCGTCGGGCGGGGTGACGGGCGATGCCGGCCGGATCTCCGGCGGGACGGCCGCGCCGCCCTCAGGCATCGCTCAGCCGGTAGCCGACGCCGCGGACCGTCTCGATCCGTCTTCCGGCCGCGCCCAGCTTCGACCGGAGGTAGTGGACGTACGCGTCGACGGCGTTCGGCGTCACCGCGACGTTGAACGGCCAGGCCTGGTCGAGGAGCTGGTCCCGCGACAGGGTCTGGCCGGGATGGCGCAGGAGGCATTCGAGGAGCGAGAACTCGCGCGGGCTGAGCTCGACATCGCGACCGTCCGCGGTCACCCGTCGCGACGCTTCGTCGAGGCTGATCGGGCCGGCGGTCAGGACCGGCGCGGCGCGGCGCGGCCCGCCACTCGCCCGGCGCGAGAGCGCCCGGAGGCGGGCGGAAAGCTCGGCGAAGGCGAACGGCTTCACGAGGTAATCGTCGGCGCCGGCGTCGAGGCCCGTCACCCGGTCGCCGACGGTGTCGCGGGCGGTCAGCATCAGGATCGCGACCTCGGAGCGCCCGCGGCGGACCGCCCGGGCAACGTCGAGTCCGGACATGTCGGGCAGCCCGATGTCAAGAATCACCGCATCGATCCCGTCGGTTGCCTCGGCGATCTCGAGGCCCGTCGCCCCGTCGTGGGCAACGTCGACGACGTGACGATCCTCCTCGAGCAGCCGCTTGAGCACGCGGGCAAGGCGCTCGTCGTCCTCGATCACGAGCAGATGCATGGCCGAACGATCCCTCCAGACAGCGGAACGATACCCGCCTGAATCGGCGACGCGCGGCCGAATGGGTCCGCGCGTCGCCCGATCGGCGCGCCGTCCGGGCTGGCCGGGCCGGCTCGCTTGGAGCAGGCGTCAGCTGCTGCTGGTCGGGCCATCCGAGTCGTCGTCGGTGCCGCCCCAGAGCGGGCCGGCACCGCCGCCCATGCCGTCGTGGAAACCTCCCCCGCGGAATCCCGGGCCTCGGAAGCCTTCGCCCGCGTGGACCCGGACGGCATCGAGCGAGCCGTCCTCGTTCTCCGCGCCGGCCGCGACGATCCTCATGCCGACCTCGACGTCCGCGAGCGTCGCCCCATCGTCGCCACCGACGACGTAGTCGGTCTCACCGTCGACGCGGACCGTGACGCTGGAGCCGTCGGGCGTCTCGACGGTGATGGCGTTGCCGGACACGGCAGTGACCTCCCCGCCGACGTGCGGCAGGACGACCGCGATCCGCTCGATCGTGTACGTGCCGTCGTCCTCCCGCGACTGGGCCAACCGGATGCGGTCGCCGACGGCCAGGCCGGCCGGCTCGATCGCCTCGCCGTCCTTGGTGATCTCGGTCTCGTCGGTCACGGCGATCGTCCGCGACCAGCCGTCCTCGGTCTCGAGGCTCAGCCGGGAGCCGTCGATCGCGGTGATCGTGATGCCGCCGAACGCGAACCGGCCGCCGAAGTTCTCGATCCCGAAGCCCCGATGGTCGAGCCCGACGGCCGAGCCCGTCGAGGTGGTGGTCGGCGAGGGCGCGGCGCCGGAGGCGACCGCCGCAACGGCCAGGACCGCGACGCCGCCGGCCAGGATCGCGGCGGCCCGACGCCACGGCCGAGCGAGGCTGCGGTCGGTGGATCCGACCTGGAGCTCTGTCATCGATGAACCTCCATGTGGTCTTGCCCGTCCGGGCGAGGTGCCCGTCAGCCATCCACACTGGACCGCGTTCCTTCGAGGATCATGAGAAGCGAGCGGCCGGCCCGAGGTGGCGCGTACGGGCCCTCGAGGCCCGCTCTCAGCGGGGGGCGGCCTTCGACCGACCGGGGCGCGGCGCCGGCCCGTGGACGACCTCGAAGCCGGAGGTGTTCGCGAGCACCTCGACCGTCCCGTCGCGGAGCGCCAGGTCGAGCGAGCCGCGGCCCGCACGCAGGTTGCGGATCGTCAGCTCCGGCATCCACGACGGGAGGGCCGGGTTGACAAAGAGCCGCGAGCCGTCGGGGTTCGAGAGGGCGTGGATCCCGCAGAGGACCGCGATGAACCGGAAGATCGAGCCGGCCGCCCAGGCTTGGGGAACGTTGGCCCCGAGGTACTGGACCGGGAAGCTGGCCTCGTGGCGGGGCAGGCCGGCGAACAGCTCCGGGAGACGGAAGGCGAACTGGCGCTCGGCGGCGTCGAACATGCCCTTCGCGATGCGAGCGGCCTCGGCGTCGAAGCCGTAACGCCGGAACCCGCCGGCGATCATCGCGTTGTCGTGCGGCCACACCGAACCGGTGTGGTAGCTGAACGGGTTGTAGGCGGGATGGTCCGACGACAGCGTCCGGACGCCCCAGCCGGACCACATGTCGTCGGCCATGAGGCGGCCGACGACGCGCCGGGCACGGTCCGGCGGGACGATCCCCGACTGGAGCAGGTGGCCGGCGTTCGAGGCGACCGAACGGATGGGCCGCTTCCGACCGTCGAGACCGAGGTAGTAGGTCCCCTCCTCTTCCCACCACAACCTGTCGTTGACCCGGTCGAACAGCTCGCCGGCCTGGCGCCGGAGGCGGCGGGCGTCGGAGGTCCGGCCGAGGACGTCGTAGACGTCGGCCATCCGGAGCTTCGCGTCGTAAACATAACCCTGGAGCTCGGCCGTCGCGAGGGGCAGCGGCGCGAGCGTGCCGTCCTCGGCGGGGATCGCGTCGCCGGCGTCCTTCCAGCCCTGGTTGTAGTAGCCGTGCGAGGAGCGCGTCTCGTACTCCTGCAGGCCGTCCCGGTCGCGGTCCCCGTAGCGGTCGATCCAGCGGACCGCCGCCTCGGCGTTCTCGAGGTAGCGGCGGAGCACCGCGTCGTCGCCGCGCCACTGATAGAGGTAGGAGAGGACGATGACGTAGAGGCTCGTCGCGTCGTGGGAGCCGTAGTACGGCTGGAACGGCAGGATCCCGAGCTGGGCCAGCTCTCCGTGGCGGACCTCGTGGAGGATCTTGCCGGGCTCCATGTCGCGTTCGGGATCGTCCTCGGTCGCCTGCATGGCCCCGAGGCGGCGAAGCGCTCCGGCGGCGAACTCCGGATACCCCGAGATCGCCTGCATCGAGACGACGAGCGTGTCCCGCCCGAACAGCGTCACGAACCAGGGCACGCCGGCCGCCGGGATGTAGACGCCGCGTTCGAACGTCGGGTCCTCGAGGCGGAGGGCCTCCATGTCCCGGACGGCCTGCTCCCACGAGCGCTGGACGGCCCGGTTCGGTGTCTCGATCGTCACGTTCGGCAGACGCGGCACGACCTGCGGCGGCAGGGGCGCCTCGACCGCGCTGCAGCCGAGCGTCACCGGCCGGGCCTTCGCGTCGGACTGGGTCAGCGGCAGCCAGCGCAGACAGGTGTGCCAGACGCCCTTCGGCTCGATGCGGGCGACGAACACGAGCCGGCCGTTCGCGTACTGCGGGCGGGAGCCGAACTTGTCGGCGGCGACGATGAGCTCCCGCCGGAACGTGTCGTTCACGTAGGTCGTCCGGAGCTGGGCCCGGGAGCTGAACCAGCGGGTGTTGAGGGTTCCCCGCCGGACGAGCTCGTCCTTGCGAACGTCGAAGATGTCGGCGAAGTCGGAGTCGATCTCGATCTCGAGTGTCAGCCGGACCGGACGCCGCGCGTAGTTGACGATGTCGAGATCCTCGTGAACGCCGCCCGCGACGGTCCGGTCGAGGCGGATCGCGAGCGACTGGCGGTCGACCGCCCCGACATCGTCGAGGAACGCCTCGTTCGTGAATTCGAAGCGCGCCGAAAAGAACTGGATCGGGGCGGAGTTGAGGAGGATCGGCCGCCGGCCGTTGATCCGGAGCTGCCAGCCGGAGATGAAGCGGGTGTCCCGGGTGAAGAAGCCGTCGTCGACGCCGCCGAGGATCCGGCCGTCCGGCTGGCAGACGAGGAACCGGTCGTCGCGGTTGATCGTGATGTTCGACGGGCCGACCTGGACTGGGAAGGTCACGGCGGAATGATAGGGGGCGACCGGTCCGAGGTGGGCTCAGGCTCGCCCGGCACTCCCGGCCGCCCGCTCGGCGAGCCACGTCTCGAGCCGGTCGGCGAGCGGCAGCAGATAGCGGGCGGCGACGAGGTTCGCGTAGGCAACCGAGATCGTCAGCAGCGCCGCGAACGCGACCGTGCTGACCGCGAGGAGGAGCGCGAGCACGAACGCGAGGAGCGCCGTTCGCCCCGGCGCGGCGAGGACGAGGAGCACGGCCAGGCGGAGCCGGTCGCGGCGGCGCTGCTCGCTCCGCTCCGGGTCGACGAGGAGGAGCCAGAGCGGGAAGGACAGGACCCAGATCGCGAGCAGGCCGGAGCCCGCCAGGGTCGCGAAGGCCCAGCCGACGAAGCTGCCCTGGGTCGCCCCGATGACCACGTTCGAGGCGAGCAGCACCGTGGCGACGGTCACGACCGCGCCGATGCCGAGTGCGACGAGGCCGAACTCACGGTACGTCCGCCACACGTCGGACAGGACGACGTCGCGACCGCGGACCGTGAGTGCCGCGAGGCGGGCGACGCCGACGTACGGGATCGCCAGGAGCGGTGCCGCGACGAGCGGGACGAGCGGGCCGCCGCCGATCGCGAGCGCGAGCAGGGCCAGCAGCGTCACGCCCCACAGGACGTTCGCCGGAACGAGCCGGATCGATTGGTAGTAGAAGTCGACCGCGGCCGCCTTCAACGCGCTCCGCAGGCCGGCCCCGGACCGTCGCGGCAGCGGCTCAGCCCTTGACACCGGTCGCCGCGACGCTGGCTACGAAGTAGCGCTGGAAGAAGATGTAGATCACCAGAATCGGCAGGATCGCCGCCACCGTCACCGACATCAACGCCGGCCAGAACGTCAGGAACTCCTGGGTGAACTGGAACAGACCGAGCGGCAGCGTCCAGTGGCTCTGGTCCTGGAGGATCAGCAGCGGCCAGAAGAAGCCGTTCCAGGCGCCCTGGAAGGCGAGGATCGCGACCGCGGCGAGGGCCGGCGTGGCCAGCGGCAACATCACCCGCAGGAACGTCGTGAAGAAGCCGGCCCCGTCGATCTTGGCCGCCTCCTCGAGGTCGCGCGGGATCGACAGGAAGTACTGCCGCATCAGGAAGAGCTGTTGCGCCTCGATCGCGAGGATGAGGATGACCCCGAGGTAGTTCTGCGGCTCGCGGGTGATGAGCCCGAGCTGGCGCTCGATGAGGTAGACCGGCACGAATCGCAGCTGGTCCGGGATCATCAACGTCCCGAGGATCGTCAAAAAGAAGATCTCGCGGCCCGGGAAACGCAGCCGGGCGAAGGCGTAGCCGGCCATGCTCGCGAGGACGAGGTTGCTGACCGTGACGCCGACCGCGACGATCGTGCTGTTGAGGAACAGCTGCGGAATCGAGGGATTGAGGGTCAGGAACCCGGTCTCCCACCCCTGGAGCGTGAACGGGTCCGGGATGATCGTCAGCCGCAGCGCGTCCTGGTCGGTCTTGAACGAGGTGATGACCTGCCAGGCGAACGGGATGAGC
>DASTEU010000432.1:0-2200 GCA_035709325.1 Candidatus Limnocylindrales bacterium
GGCGTCAACCTCCGGAGCCACGGCCAGGCTGGCTCCCGCCCACGCCGCCCCGGGCAGCACGAGGGGCGGCTCGACGACGGCGACGACCCGGATCGTCGAGTCGCCCGGCCAGTCGACCGTCGTTGCCAGCGTCACGGCCTCATCGGCCGCCGCCGACCCGTCGTAGGCCAGCAGAACCCGCATCGAACCCTGCCTCACGATTCGCCGGTGGAGGGGTCGCCGGCTCGACCGACCGCGCCTCCTTGTGGGATCTGCATCACGTCACCTGCACCCCGATCACCCGACCTACGCCGTACGTGACGGCGGCCGCGATCCCGCCGAGCAGGATCTGGCGGACCGCCCCGAAGACGAGCGGGCGGCGGGTCAGCCGGCTGATCGCCAGCCCGAGCAGTCCCAGCGCGGTCAGGCTGAGTGCCAGGCTGCCGACGAAGGCCGGCAGGCCGGTTGTCAGGAGATACGGCAGGAGCGGGATGAACGCGCCCGAGGTGAAGGCCAGGAACGACCCGACCGCGGCGCTCACCGGCGAGCCGATCGAGCGGACGTCGAGGCCGACCTCCTCGAAGATCAGCAGTCGGACGGCGTGGTCGGGGTCCTCGAACACGGCGTCGACGAAGGCGTCTGCCTCCTCCTGGCTGAACCCGCGCTCCATGTAGGCTCGGGCGAGGATGCCCCGCTCCTGATCGGGGACCTCGCGGAGCTGCTTGCGCTGGAAGGCGACCTGGTAGTCGAGCAGTTCGCGCTGGCTCTGAACGGAGATGTACTCCCCGACGCCCATGCTGAAGGCGCCGGCGATGAGGCCCGCGATCCCGGCCAGGACGATGATCCCGGGCCCCGGCTCCGCTCCGGCGACGCCCATCACGAGGGCCAGGTTCGACACGAGACCGTCGTTGGCCCCGAAGACGACCGGCCGCAGGACGCCGTTCGCCGCGGTCTCGTGGGGTTCGGTCGGGTCGGGAAGGGCGTGTTCGCGGATGGCGGTCCGGTCGGCCATGCGGGCTCCTGTCCGGTGGGGCTGGTCGTCATCCATCGTCGTGCGCGCCCGGGCATCCCGCCAGTGACGGTCGGCCCGAAACGGCCGAGCCGCTCGGTGCCACACGGAACGACGTCGGCCGACGGTTGTCGGACCGGCTCGGCGGAGTCCCATGCCTTGACAGGCATATAACTCGTCTGGCATACTCCGGACATGACCGCCGCGCTGACGTTCGAGCTCGTGGCGGAGCCGACCCGGCGTCGGATCCTGGACCTGCTTCTCGAGCGGGCTCGGCCCGTGGGGGAGCTGGTCGGTGCGCTCGGCATGAGCCAGCCGGCCGTCAGCAAGCATCTTCGGGTCCTTCGCGACGGCGGCCTCGTGGACGTTCGCGTCGAGGGCCCGCGCCGCTGGTACGCGTTGCGGGCCGAGCCGCTCGCCGAGCTCGACGCCTGGATCGAGCCGTATCGGCGCCACTGGGACGGTCGACTCGACGCCCTCGAACGCCACCTCGACACGACCGCGGAGGATCCCCGATGACGATGACGAACGATGCCGACCTGGGAACGCTCATCACTGCGCCGGACGGCCATCCGCAGCTCCGATTCGAGCGCCGCCTGCGCCATCCCGTCGAACGGGTCTGGCGGGCGCTGACCGATCCGGTCGAGCTCGAAGCCTGGTTCCCGGCCGCGATCGCCACCGAGTGGCGGCCGGGCGCGGCGATCCGTTTCACGTTCCCGGAGGGCGAGGGAGAGGGCGTCGGCGAGGACGCTCTCCGCGGGACGGTCGTCGCGGTCGACCCGCCGCGGCTGCTCGAGTTCCGCTGGGACCGCGACCGTCTGCGATTCGAACTGTCGTCCGACGGGGACGGCTGCCGCCTCGTGTTCGTGAACACGCTGCACGACGAGACCTATGCCCCGCACCAGGTCGGCGCGGGTTGGCACCTCTGCTTCGAGTGGCTCGAGGCCGTCCTCGGGGGCGCGGCGCCGGAACGCGATGCCACGGGCCGGGTCGCCGAGCTCGAGGGCCGATACCGCTCGGCGTTCGGGACCTGAGATGCGCCGTCAGTTCAAGTAGCGGAACCAGACGTACACGGTCGAGATGACGAGCGACTCGACGACGACGATCGAGCCGTATTTGAAGAACTCGAAGAAGCGGATCGGGTAGCCGGCGCGCGCGGCAAGATTCGCGATGACGACGTTGGCCGACGCGCCGACGATCGTGAGGTTGCCG
>DASTEU010000433.1:0-2634 GCA_035709325.1 Candidatus Limnocylindrales bacterium
AATCGCTCGGTGGCCGCCCCGAGACATTCCGCAGACGCAGGCCACGTCGCCTGACGAGTGGGCGCTGCCCAGGCCGGCGCCGCGGGTCTGGACGAACGTCCTGAATCGTCCGCGCTCGGCGTCGATCGAGGAACCGCCCGCGTCGTGTTTCCCTGTGAACGTTGAGGCCGGGCCGTCGGTCCGGTCGATCCAGCGCCCAAAGGAACGTCCAGATGAACAGCTCCTCCCCACTCCGAGGCATCGCCCTGCCGGGCGTGGCTCTCGTCCTCGGCCTGATCGTTCTCGCCTTTGTCGCGGGCAGCGTCTTCGGCCGGGCGGGCAGCCCCGCGCCGAGTGTCTCGCCATCGGCCCCGCCGTCGGCCGGTCCCTCCGGCGCGCCAACGGCGCCGCCGACCCCGGCGCCCAGCGACGATCCTTCGGACGGGTTCATCGAGGTCGATCTCGACATCGCGACACCCCACGACGTGTCGGTCGAAGTCCAGGACGAGACCGGCCTGATCGTCGGCGCCTCGTCGGGCCGGGCCGGCGACGGCATGTCGGTTCGCTGGTTCACGATGAAGGTCGAGAACATCGATGCGCAGACTGTGCGAGTTACGTGGGTCGGGTTCCCGGCGGACGCCGAGCTCGAGCTGCGCGTCTATGAGCTCGACGGCAAGGTCGCGCTGCGCCTGCTCCAGGCGGGTCCGCCGCCGAACAGCGACGCAGTCGGCTTCGACCGGGTCCTCGATCTCGAGTTCGACCGCCCGGTGAACGCCGAAGATGTCCTGACCTCGATCCAGGGCAGCCTCGACACGGGCGACTGATCGAGCCGGCCCGGACGGTTCACCGCATCCTCGCCCACGGCCCGACCGGGCGGAGTGCCGGCCGGGCCGTCTCCACCAGGCGGTCCGACCCGATCGCCATGGGTCCCTCGGCACTGGTCCGGGCCACGCGCCGCGGACACAGTTCGCGACATGGCGTCGAAGCGATGGACGCTCGCGGCGATCCAGGCGGTCCACTCGGCCGTGTTCTTCGTGGAGCTCGCCTCGATCCTCTGGCTGGTCGCGTCCGGTTTGCTGAACCGCCGCGACCGGTCGGTGGCGGTTGCCGGCGGGCTGGTCGCGGCCGAGGGCGCGGTCTGGCTCGCGAACGCGCGGATCTGTCCGCTGACCCCGCTGGCCGAGCGGTACGGCGCCGCCAGCGGGTCGGTCTCGGACATCTGGTTGCCCGACGCGATCGCGCGGACGATCCCGCAATGGTCGATCCCGCTCGTTGCGACGGGCGTCGTGCTGCACCTCCGCGGTCTCCTCAGCGAGCGTGCGATCAGGCCATCGAGCAGGAGAGGCCGCGGCGGCTAGAGACCGCCCTCGGCGAGGGCCCGCCGGCCGAGCTCGAGCGTCGCCTCGATCGGGACGTCGACCTCGAGGCGCTCGAGGCGGATGTCGAGCCACGGTGCGGGTTCGTCGTCCCACCAGGCCTGCATGCGGGCCGGGGCGAGGATGCCGCCTGGCCAGCTCTGCCAGTCGGTGAAGAGGCCGGCCCAGCCGACGAGCGGGCCGTCGCCCTTGAAGCGTTCGGCGTGGCAACGTGCCGGGTAGCCGGTCAGCGGGTCGAAGGCGACCGCGACCGGGATCGTCTCGCCGGCCCACGGGATGAGCAGGAGCGCCGTCTCCGCGTCGACCGGCTCCCAGCGAAGGCCGGGCTGGCGGTCCCAGGAGGTCGGGAAGCTGAGCGCCTCGCCCCACATCGCGATGAGGGCGCCGCGGTCGAACTTCGGCCCCGACCGGACCCTCGAGCCGATCTTCATCACACCCCGGCCGTCGACGAACGCGTCCACGCCGAACCGCAACGACAGACGGCGCACGCCGATCCGGATGTCGTGGGCGAAGGCCTTGCCCAGGCGGTGGGCCATGGTGATCCGCAGCGGGATCGGCGGCATCCGCGGCCGATGGATCGTCGCCGACGTCTCGAGCCGGATCGTCTCGAATACGGGCGGCCCGCCGGCCTCCGCCAGGCGGCGGAACCGCAGGACCGGTCCGGGAAGCGTCGCCCCCTCGGTCGGCGGGCCGGTCTGGGATCGACGGGAAGATGGTGGGGCCGGGTCGGTCGTCTCGATCGTGATCATGGGCCGATCGTCGCGCCGCGTACAGGTTCCGGACAGGGCCGGATGCACCGAAGGCCGGGGGCCAAGGGCTCCCACCCGATCGGCAGCGCCGGTCCTGCGGCGCCCGAGGTCAGGTCTTGCGCTCGAGGATCGGGCGGGCCTTCTCCGGATCGTCGACGACGAAGGCGAACATTGCCCGGTCGCCCCACCGACCGAGGAACAGGTGGCCGTAGATGTTGATCCCGGCATCGGCGAGCTGGCGCGAGAGGCGAGCCATGCCGCCGGGCTTGTCGTCGACCTCGGTCAGGATCGACTCACCCTCGATGTACGTGTAGCCGCCTTCGTCGAGGACCTGCTTCGTCGTCGCATCGTCGGCGGTCGTCATGATCACATGGCCGGCGTCGCCGATGCCGCCGCCGCCGATCGCCCTCAGGTCGACGCCCCGGTCGGCGAGCGTCTCGGCGAGCGTCGCCATCGCCCCGGGCTCGTTCCGCAGCTGGACGACGAACTGGTTGGCCATGGGACCCTCCGCGCGGCATGCGTGAGCGCCG
>DASTEU010000434.1:0-22819 GCA_035709325.1 Candidatus Limnocylindrales bacterium
CCGCCGAGGGCGCTCCCCTCGAGGGCCGCGATCGTCGGCATCGGCAGGCCGGCGAGGTGCTGGGCGACGCGGGCCTCCAACTCGAACCGGGCGCGGCCGGCCGGCCCGCGGTGTGCCTCGAAGTCGCGGACGTTCGAGCCGACCGAGAAGGCCCGCGCGCCGCGACCGCTTACGACGACGGCGCGGACGTCCCCCGGCGGGTGCGTCGCGAGCGAGGCAAGGCATGCTTCGAGCTGCTCGAGCAGCTCGCCCGTCACAAGGTTGAGCGGCGGGTTGACGAGCTCCAGGTGGGCGACACGGCCCAGCTCGAGGGCGACGAGCTCGCTCACGTGCCATCACCCCCGAAGTCGGCGGCCAGGCCCATCGGCCCGGCGCTGTAGATGCGGCGGTCCAACTCGCGCAGGTCGTCGGCGACCCGCGGTCGGAAACCCATCTGCCCGATCACGTCGCGTTCGAGGTCGATGCCCGGGGCGACCTCGGTCAGGACGATGCCGTCGTCCTCGAGGGCGAAGACCGCCCGCTCGGTGATGTAGCGGACCTGCTGCCCCCGCTCGCGGGCGAGCCGGCCGTTGAACGAGACCTCCCGAACCTTCGGCACGAACTTGCCGAGGCTGCCCTCGGTCACGACCCGGACGCCGTCGCGGATCTCGAGCTCGAGGCCGCGGGCCGTGAGCGTGCCGACGAAGCAGATCTTGGCCGTGCGGGCGCTGATGTTCGGGAAGCCACCCGGCCCGCGGACGCGCCCCTCGAACGCATGGACGTTGACGTTGCCGTCCGCGTCGACCTCGGCGAATGACAGGCTCGCGACGTCGAGGCCGCCGCCGTCGTAGAAGTCGAACATGTACGGCTGGTCGATCATCGCCTGGAAGTTGAACCCGGCGCCGCCCTCGTTGCCGGCGACCGGGACGCCGCCGAAGATGCCCTGCTCGACGGTCAGGACGAGCTGGTCGGTGATGCCCTCTTCCCACGCGACCCGCCCGATCAGCTGGCTGATCCCGAAGCCGAGATTGCAGATCGCCCCGCGGGGGAACTCGAGCAGCGAGCGCCTGGCGATGACCTTGCGGACGTCGAGCGGCAGCGGCGGCTCCGGCCGGACGGGCCGCCGCAGGGCCCCGGCGTAGTACGGCGAGTCCCGGGTGATGTACGTCTGCCACTGCTCGGGATCGACGTAGACGTGGTCGACGAGCGCGCCCGGCACCTTGACGTCGCGCATCGGGAGGCTGCCCCGCGTCGCGAGCTGGCGGACCTGGGCCACGACGATCCCGCCGCTGTTGCGGGCAGCCATGGCCATCGCCAGCATCTCGCCCTGGACGGCCTCGCCCTCCATCGTGAGATTGCCGTCTTCGTCGGCCGTCGTGCCCCGGACCACCGCGACGTCGATCGGGAACGCGTGGTAGAGCAGCCACTCCCGGCCACGCAACGTGACGACCTCGACGAGATCCTCGGTCGTGATCGCGTTCTGCTTGCCGCCGGTCTGGCGCGGGTCCACGTACGTCCCGAGACCGACGTGGGTCACGAGGCCGGGCCGGCCGGCGGCGATCTCACGCATGAGCTGCGAGAGGACGCCCTGCGGAAACGAGTAGGCCTCGATCTCGTTCGCCTCGACGAGGGCCCCGAGGCGCGGCTCGTTGCCGATGTTGCTGCCGATCGTCCGGCGCTGGAGCCCGGGCAGGCCGAGCTGGGAGAAGCCGCGATCGGCGAAGTCGCCGATGCCGACGACGCGGACCGTCGTGAGGTCGCGCGGCCGGCCGTTCTCGGCGAAGACCGCGGCGAGCTCGTCGATGAATCGCTGGGGCAGGGCGTGGCCGGCCCCTGAGCCGCCGATGAGCAGCGTGCTCCCGTCGCGGCCGAGCCCCACCGCGTCGCGGACGTCGATGACCTTGCTCACGGCATGTAGCCCCCGGCGTTCGGGTTGAGCGTCTGGCCCAGGAACAGGCTCGACGCGTCGGACAGGAGGAAGAGCACCGCGTCGGCGACCTCGTCGGCCCGCCCGAACCGCCCGAGCGGCATGTCGGCGAGCCGGCGGCGGCCCTCCTCGGTCCCGGCGAGATCGGCGGTCATGTCGGTGATCGTGAAGCCCGGCGCGACCGCGTTGACCCGGATTCCGCGGGGCCCGAACTCGCGGGCGAGCGATCGGGTGAGCCCGATGACGCCCGCCTTGGCGGCGCTATAGGCGGCCGTTTCGGCGATCCCCATCTGGCCGAGGCGCGAGGCGATGTTGACGATCGCCCCGTCCCCCCGCTCGACCATCGAGGGCAGGACGGCGCGGCAGGTCCGGAAGGCCGCGGTGAGGTCCGTCCGCAGGACGTCGTCCCAGTCGGCCGGGTCGATCTCGAGGAACGGGCCGACGAGCGTCCGTCCCGCGTTGTTCACGAGCCCGTCGACCCGCCCGAAGTGTTCGATGACGCGGGCGACGAGATCCTCGGCGGCGGGGCCGTCGCGGAGGTCGGCCGTGAAGCTCTCGGCCTCGGCGCCCGCCGCTCGGGCTCGTTCGAGCGTCCGCTCGGCGTGTTGGGCCGAGTGGTGGTAATGGATCGCGACGCGGGCACCGGCCGCGGCCGCCTTGACGGCGACCTCGGCCCCGATCCCGCGGCTGCTGCCCGTCACGAGCACGACTCGCCCGGCGAGGGGACCCTCCGCCCAGCCGGCAGTGTCGCGGTCGGGGACCTTGGCGCTCGGCATCAGGTAACGCCGATTTCCGCCTGGGCCGCCACGACGCGGCCGGCGTCGCCCAGCCGATCCTCGCGTGTCATGCGGTGGCACCCATCGCTTCGGCGGCGAGGGTGCGTCCGACCGGAAGCGGAACGGCCGGAGGGTTCGCGGTCGAGTCGCGCAACACGACCTCGGTCGGGAGGACCTGCCGGCGCGGCCGGCGTCCGGCCAGGAGGCGCTCGGCGACCTCGAAGCCGCGTTGTCCCAGCTCCTGCAGCGGCAGGCGCACGGTCGAGAGGCTCGGTGCCGTCATCGCCGCGATCCGGATGTCGTCGAAGCCGGCCACCGACACCTCGTCGGGGACCCGGATGCCGAGTGCGGCGAGGCGCTGGAGCGCGCCGAGGGCGAGGAGATCGTTCGCCGCGCAGATCGCAGTGAACCGCGCGCTGCCGGAGAGGAGGACGTCGACGGCGAGGCCGCCGCCCTCCAGGTTGAACGTCGTGGTCACGACCAGCCGGTCGTCGAAGGCGAGGCCGGCATCGGCCAGGCCGCGGCGATATCCGTCGAGGCGATGACGGGCGACGTAGAGCGAGGTCGGGCCGGCGAGGAACGCGATCTGGCGGTGGCCGAGGCCGACGAGCGCTTCCACCATGCTCCTCACGCCGCGGGCGTTGTCGACGCCGACCTCGGGCGCGCCGAAGGCGTGCGGTGAGAGGTGGACGACCGCGGCGCCGTAGCCGCGCATCGCGGCAATGTGCCGGCCGATCTCCTCGTTGAATGCCGGGTCGTCGAGACCGGAGCCGGCGAAGATCAGCGCCGACGCCCGCATCGAGCGGAGCAGCCGGACGTACGAGGTCTCGCGCTCGGCGATGCGATCCGAGCTGCAGGTGATCACGAGGTACTCGCCGCGCCGGGCAGCGGCGTCCTCGACGCCCCGGACGACCTCCGAGAAGTACGGGTCGGTGATGTCGTGGACGATGACCCCGACGATCGGGACGTGGCTCTTGAGCAGGCCGCGAGCCAGGGCGTTCGGCACGTAGTCGAGCGTCCGGGCGGCTTCGAGGACCCGCGCCCGGGTCGCCGCGCTCACCGGGTAACTCGACGCGGAGACCACCCGCGAGGCGGTCGCCGTCGACACGCCGGCGAGCCTGGCGACCTCGGTGATCGATGCCACGTCGTCCGGTTCAGTACGGATGCGGGAACGATCGCGGCTCGTCGCGGACCGTGACCCACTGCCACTGGGTGAACTCGTCCCAGTTCGCCGCGCCACCGAACCGGCTGCCGTTGCCCGACGCGCCCATCCCGCCGAACGGGATGATCGCCTCGTCGTTCACGGTCTGGTCGTTGACGTGGACCATGCCGGACTTGATCCGCTGGGCGAGCGCCAGGCCGCGCGAGATCGAGCGAGAGTAGACCGCGCCTGCGAGGCCGTATTCGCTGTCGTTTGCGAGCGCGAGCGCCTCGTCGTCGGTGTCGAACACGAGGACCGGCGCGACCGGCCCGAAGGTTTCGTCGGTCCAGGCAGGCAGGTCGGTCGTCACGTCGGCGAGGACCGTGGGCCGATAGAAGAGCCCCTCGTGGGTGCCGCCTTCGACGAGGCGCGCGCCGCCCTCCACCGAGCGCCGGACGATGCCGTCGACCCGGGCGAGCTGCTTCTCGTTGACGATCGGGCCGAGGTCGACCTCCTCACGGTATGGATCGCCCGTCCGCAGGCGCTTCGCCCGTTCGACGAGTCGCTCGACGTAGGCGTCGGCGACGCTCCGGTGCACGATGTGGCGACCGGCGGCGAAGCAGACCTGGCCCTGGAACTGGAACGAGGCGTAGGCACCTGCCGATGCAGCGGCGTCGAGGTCGGCGTCGTCGAGGACGACGAAGGCGTTGTTCCCGCCCAGCTCGAGGGAAACCTTCTTGAGCCGCTGCCCGGCCAGCTCGCCGACGCGGCGACCGGCCGCGGTCGAGCCGGTGAACGAGACGACGTTCACGTTCGAATCGGTGACGATCGACTCGCCGACGTCCGCGCCGCCGACGACGATGTGAAGCAGGCCCTCGGGCAGGCCGGCCTCGCGGAAGACCGATTCGAACATCGCCCCGCCGCAGACGGGCGTCTGGGGGTCGGGCTTGAGGACGACCGCGTTGCCGAGGGCAAGCGCCGGGGCGACGATCCGCATGCCGAGGACGCTCGGCGAGTTCCAGGGCGTGATCGCACCGACGACCCCGACCGGGATGCGGCGGACCATCGAGAGGCGGCCGGGCTGCGCCGACGGCACGAGCGAGCCGTACGGCTGGGACGGCATCGTCGCCGCGTTGAGGACCTCCTGGATCGTGAAGTTCTGCTCGTGGTGCATCTTGTTGCGGTGGGCCCCGGTCTCGCGCTGGGTCCACGCGCCGAACTCGTCGCGGTGGGCCTCGTAGATCTCGGCCGCCCGGCGGAGGATCCGAGCCCGCTCGATGTAGCTGGTCTCGGCCCATGCCGGCTGGGCCTCGGCGGCCGCCGCCGCCGCCCGGGCCACGTCCTGGGGCGTCGCCTGGGCCACCGAGATGAGCGGCCGGCCCGTTGCCGGCTCGCGGATCTCGCGCGATTCGCCGGTGCCGGGCCGCCAGTCCGCCAGGAACTCGTCGAGCCAGCTCGCCGTGCCCTCGCGTGACGTCGCTTCAGGAGCTATGGCCGCCATCGCTGCCTCCTTCGGAACGGCCGTCGGCCGTTGCATACCGTTCTGCGTAGCTCCGGGGCGCTCCCTCGACTCGGGCCCGCGTCCCGGTCGCGGGATCGCGCCAGACCGGGCCCCGGGCGAGCACCTCGTCGATCAAGCCCTCCTCGATGAACGGCGGGAGCTCCCAGGATCGAACCTCGATCGCGAGCTGGCCCGGGTAGCCGATGAGCTCGCGCACGGTCCGGTCGGAGTAGTAGGCGCCGACGATCGTGAGCTGGAGTGCCGCGAGGCTCTCGGGTTCGTCCCGGCCCAATGTGGCGAGGCGTGCCGCCGGCTCGTCGCCGAGTTCGGGCCGGAGCGCGGCGACGAGCGGCTCGAGGAGGTCGGGCCGGGCGGTCAGGACGAAGCGCAGCCGGGCCTCGTCGACGACCGCGGCCGCCGAGGGCATCCCGTGCGCCGCGGGGATGAGGTGGTCGGCCACGGCCGCGATGACCCGCCGGGCGTCGCCGTCGATCGCGGCGACCGGATCGGTCGCGGTCGCAGCATCGGCCCCGGCCGGCGGCGCACTCCCCCGGGTCGCGGGCATACCCCCGACGAGGTCGGTCGGGGCGCCGGTCTGCTCCCGGCTCATGCCGGCACCTGCTGCTCGAAGCGTGTCTCGACCATGTGGTCGGCCGCCCGGAGGGCGAGCGCAACGATCGTCGAGGTCGGGTTGACGCCGCTCGAGGTGACGAAGCAGCTGCCGTCGATGACGTACAGGTTCGGGACGTCGTGGCTCCGGTTCCAGCGGTCGAGCACGGACGTCTTCGGGTCCTCGCCCATGCGGGCCGTGCCCAGCAGATGCCAGCCCGAGTAGCGCATGAGCCGGTCGACCTCGATCCGGTAAGCCCCGGCCTCGGTCAGCGACTCGGTCGCCCGCTCGATGTTGAAGTCGAGCATCCGCCGCGAGTTGTCGCTGATGTGATAGTGGATCTCCGGTGCCGGGATCCCGAACGCGTCGGTGACCGTGTCCGAGAGCGCCACCTGGTTCGTCTCGTCGGGCAGGTCCTCTCCGAACAGGCCCCAGTTCGCGCCGTGCCCGAGATGCGAGCGGACGTGGAGGTGGTGGTCGGCTCCCCAGACCTGGCTGCCGGCGCGGCTGGGCAGGGCGGCGTTCAGCGGGCCGCCGGTCGGAGCCAGGCCCCAGCGGGCGCCGCGAATGAAGCCGCGCTTCTCGTCGCTCTCGTAGAACTCGAGCGACTCGATGAGGTCGCCGAACTGGCCCTGCCAGCTCATCAGCGGTTCTTCGAACAGGCCGGCCACGTTGGCGAACGGATGCATCATCAGCCGCCGGCCGACGAGGCCCGACGAGTTCGCGAGGCCGTCCGGGTGGCGCGAGTCCGCCGAGAGGAGGAGCAGGCGGGCCGTGCCGACCGCGTTCGCCGCCAGGACGACCACCTTCGCCGGTTGGAGGTGCTCCCGTCCGTCCCGGTCGATCCAGGTGGCACCGGTCGCGAGGCCGCGCTCGTTCGTCTCGATCCGGCGGACGCGGGCCCCGGTGACGAGCTTCGCGCCCATCGCGATCGCCTTCGGCCAGTGGGTCAGATCGGTCGAGGCCTTGGCGCCTTCGTTGCACCCCGACTGGCACGTGCTGCGCTGGACGCACGGCCGGCGGCCGTCGTAGGGAGCGGACAGGATCGAGTTGAACTCCGGCCACCAATGCCAGCCGAGCCGGTTGTGGGCGCGCGCGACCTTCATCCCGGCCGCACCGATCGGCAGCGGCGGAAGCGGCGGCTCGACATCCTCCGGCGGGTAGGCCGGATCGCCGGCCAGGCCCGAGACACCGAACTCGCGATCGGTCCGGTGGAAGTACGGCAACAGTTCGTCGTACGTCAGCGGCCAGTCGTCGGCGATCCCGTCGAGCGATCTAACACGGAAGTCCGACGGCAACATCCGGGGCCAGGCGCCGGCGAAGATGAGCATCGACCCGCCGACCCCGCTGAACATCAGCGGGGAGATCGGGGAGTCCTCCTCGACGATCGGGTAGTCCTCGGGGAGGCCGCGGATGTTCGGGCTCGTGGCCCACTGCTTGCGCGCGGTCAGCTCCCAGTCGAGATGGATGCCCCGGTACTCGGCCTTGTCGTGCCACTCGCCCTGCTCCAGGCAGACGACGCCGAAGCCCGCCTCGGCGAGGCGCCTGGCGACGACGCCGCCGGACGCTCCGGCGCCGACGACGAGGACATCCGCGGGTTCGGTGGCCAAGGCTGACTCCTCCCGAGTACCTGCCGGACGACGGACCCCGGCGCGGCGGATCGCCTGCGGGGATCGCTTGCCGGACAGGATATAGCAAACGTTCTCTATCGGCGCGTGGTAAGGCTGCGGTGAGTGGCTCAGACCGGGAAGCGGCTCCGCCTGGGAAGCGCCTCAGACCGCGGCCGCCTCCAGCAGGCCGACCTCGGCGAGGACGTCGCGGAGGTGCGCCCGCTCCGCGTCGCCGAGCGGCACGAGCGGCCGGCGGACGTGAGCCGCCTCGAGCACGCCGAGAATCCGGAGGCACTCCTTCAGCCGGACCCGGTAGTCGCCGACCGGTCGGGCGAAGACGACGTCGGCGAGGCGCTGGACGCGCCGGCCGAGTTCCCGAGCCTCGTCGATCCGGCCGGCGTTCCAGGCGTCGATCATCGCGACCTGCTCGCGGGTCATGACCGCGCCGAAGCCGATGAGCGCTCCGGTCGCCCCGAGCATGAACGACTCGAGGATGAAGTTGTCGTTGCCCGTGAGCAGCGTGATCGGGCGCGGCAGGTCCGCGACGAGGCGCGCCGTGTCGACGAAGCGGCGCGCGTCGAACGACGCCTCCTTGATCGCGACGACACCGTCGACCGAGGCCATCGCCCGCATCGTCTCCGGCTCGTAGTCGAGCCCGGCGAGCGCCGGCTGGAGCTGGAAGAGGATCAGCGGCAGGCCGACCTCGGCGATCGCCTCGTGGTAGCCGACCGGGACGCGGACGTCGAGCGGCTCGCTCAGGTATGCCGGAATCGGAAAGACGAGCAGCGCGTCGGCACCGACGGCCTTGAAATCTCGCGCCTGCCGGATGGCCGCGTCGGTCGACGGTCCGGCGAGGCCGGCGACGATCGGCAGCTCGGTGACCTCGCGCACGACCTGGAGAACGCGGACCTTCTCATCGTGGGTCAGGTGCGGGCCCTCACCGGTGTCGACGTTGATCGCGAGAGCGACCGGTCCCTGCTCGACGATCCAGCCGATGTACGCGCGCAGCCCCTCCTCGTCGATGCTTCCGTCGGCATGCATGGGCAGCACGGTCGCCGGGATCAGCCCGTTGAGGTCGAGGGTCATGGCTCCTCCATGTCGTATGTGACGTGCGGTGTCGGTCGCGTCGCGAACCATCTTAGGAGGGCGCCGCCGATCCGGTCCCGGGCAGCCGCTCGCCGGGCGCCTCGCCCGGCCCCGCGTCGGCGCCGGCCCGATCGATGCGCTCGACCTGGCGGGAGACGGCGACGACCCGGCCGTCCTCGAGGTAGACCCGCGGCAGCCGCAGGCCGAACGAGCAGAAGATCTCGTTCGGGATCGTCCCTCGCTGGCGGGCGAGGTCGGCGGCCGTGATCCGCTCGTGTCCCTGGCGGCCGAGCAGGACGAACTCGTCGTCCAGCGTCACGGTCCCGGCCTCCGTCACGTCGGCACAGACCGAATCCATCGACACCCGGCCGATGAGCGGCACGCGCCGGCCGCCGACGAGTGCCTCGGCTCCGGGCCAGGTCGAACGGCTCCAACCGTCGGCGTAGCCGATCGGGAGCGTCGCGACGAGCGAGCGCCGCTGGGCGGTCCACTCGCCGCCGTAGCCCACCGAACCGCCCTCCGCGATCGTCTCGAGGCGCACCGGCCGGGCCTTCACGGACATGGCCGGACGCAACTCGGCCGCGAGCGCCTCTCGGCCGGCCGCCGGCCGGACGCCCAGCCCGATCTCGCCGTAGTAACCCAGTCCCACCCGGACCATGTCGTAGGTCGGTGCGGTCGCGACGAGGATCCCCTCGGTCGCCGCCACGTGGCGCAGCGGCGTCGGCCGTCCCGTCGCGGCCAGCTCGTCGAGCACGGCAGTGAATTCGTTCGTCTGCCGACGCGAGACCGCCGGGTCGCTGCCGTCCGCGAGGTGTGTCCAGATTCCGGTCAGGGTCGCGTCCGGCGCGGCGTCGACCAGGGCGATCGCCTCGGGGACGGCCTCGGGGGCAATGCCGCCGCGACCCATCCCCGTGTCGACCTCGACGTGCAGACGGGCGCCGTCGGCACCGGCCTGCCCGACCCTGCGGCGCCGTGCCCACGCGTCGAGCGTCCGCCGGACCGACTCCAGTCCGCCGACGCTCAACTCGAGCCCGGCGGCAACGGCTTCGGCCACCGCTCCGGGCGGGATCGGGTAGACGACGAGGATCGGGGCATCGATCCCGGCGGCCCGCAGGGCGAGCCACTCGTCGGCGTTGGCCACGATCAGCTGATCGGCACCGGCCTCGACGGCGGCCCGTGCCGCCATCTCGAGGCCGTGGCCGTAGCCGTTCGCCTTGACGAGCAATCCGAGCCGGCAGCCTTCGGGGATGGACCGCCGGAGGACCCGCGCATTGTGGACGAGCGCGCCGCGATCGATCTCGATCCAGGCCGGGTGCCTGATCGGGAGTCGGTCGAGCACGGCGTCGAACATGGGGGCGTCCTCCTGGCTGGCTCGGGACATCGATCCTACCCTGCGTTGACGCTCGACCGAGCCGTCCGCTATTCTCGATTATCGATCAAACGCCTTTTAGGAGCACGCTTGTCCCAGCTCGACATCTTCAGCCTCGACGGGCGCGTCGCGGTGATTCCCGGCGGCGGCGGCGGGATCGGCGCGGCACTCGCAGAGGGACTCGCCGGCGCCGGGGCGCGGATCGTCATCGCCGGGCGAACGCCCGCGACATGCGAGGCGGCGGCAGAACGTGTCCGCAAGGCCGGCGGCGAGGCCATTTCGGTCGCCGTGGACGTCACGAGCGAGGAGGACTGCGACCGCCTCGTCGGCGAGACCCTCGATCGCTTCGGCCGGCTGGACATCGTCGTCAACGCCGTCGGCGGGGGCGCCGGCAAGGTCCTCCACCCTGCCGAGCGTTATCCACGCGAGGCCTGGGACTGGATCATGGAGCTCAATGTCCGCAGCACGATCGTGCCGACGATGGCCGCGGCCCGGGCGATGATCGAGCGCGGGACGAAGGGTGCGGTGCTCAACATTTCGTCGGTGCGGGCGAGCCTCGGCATCAACGCCGGCTACTCCGCCTACGTCGCGGCGAAGGGCGCGGTCAGCTCGCTGACCCGCCAATGGGCGACCGAGTGGGCGAAACACGGCATCCGGGTCAACGCAATCATGCCGACCTTCGTCGACACGCCCCAGGTCGCGACGCTCCTGGCGGACCCGGCATTCAAGGAGGAGATCGTGAGCCGGATCCCGCTGGGGCGGGTCGGTGAGACCGGCGATCTCGTCGGGCCAGCGATCTTCCTCGTGTCGGACGCGGCGTCGTTCGTGACGGGCCAGATCCTCGGGATCGACGGCGGCCTGACCGCCACGCAGTAGGAGCCGAGCCGTGACGGACCAGCCGACCTCGATGATGGAGCAGGTCACCCCGAACGTCTTCACGACCACGAAGCTGCGAGGCTGCAACCCGTCGTTCGTGACGACCTCGGGCGGCGTCGTGGTCATCGACACGCCCCAGCTGCCAACACGGGCAGTCGCGATGCGCCGGGAAGCCGAGTCGCACGGCCCCATCCGCTACCTGATCAACACCGAGAACCACGTCGATCACATCTTCGGGAACTGGTGGTTCCGCGGCAGCGGCGAGGTCGTGAACCACCGGGCGCTCTGGGACATCTTCATGGACCCGAAGGCGGCGCTCGACCCGTTCGCCTACGCCCTGGAGGCGATCCCGACGGACGATCCGGAGGGCGGTCCGCTCGTCCCCGATCGGGACGAGTATTACGCGAACCTGCCCCGGGGAACCGTCGTCTTCAGCGGCGACCTGACCCTGAAGGTCGGCGACCATACCTTCCATTGCCTCTGGACGCCCGGCCACACGCCCGGCCAGCTGGCCATCCACGTCCCGGAGGAGCGGGTCGTCTTCACCGGCGACACGATCTTCTCGGGCTGCCAGACGTGGCTGATGACCTCGAACGTCGACCAGTGGATCGAGGCCCTCGAGCAGATCCGCCAGCTCGACGTCGACCACGTCGTCCCGGGCCACGGCCCGGTCGTGACGCTCGACTACGTCCACACGCAGCGGGCCGTGCTGCTCGCCTGGAAGGCAGCCGTGGCTGACGCCGTCGCGAAGGGCTGGTCGCGGGAGGAGACGATCGCGCGCGTCCGATTCGACGACCGCTTCGGGCCGGTCGACGTCGGACAGGGCTACATGATGGATCACATCCAGAACAACAACGCCGGCTCGCTCTGGGACAAGCTGACTGCGCTGGGCTACGAGAAGGGGCGCTGACCGTCCACCGTCGTCCCGCGGTCGGCCTCAGGCCCGGCCGGCGGCCGCCTCGTCCTCCCGGGTTCGACCGGCCAACCGGATCAGGTCCTCGTGGAGCTCGAACCAGATGCCGTGATAGCTGTCGACGCGCGGTGATGCAACGTACTTCGTGTCGCCGGCAAGCGCCCGCTCGACCGCGCGCTCGAGGCGCTCGCCATAGCCGGCGAGGCGCCCGCAGGCGCTCTCGATCGGCGCGAGCCATGCCGACGCGTCGGCATGAAGGGCCGCGAGGCGGTCGAGGACGGCCCGGTCGTATTCGACGTCGGTGTGGTCGTTGATCGGAGGCTCGCCGCCGTCGGTCGGGCGGAGCTGCCACGCGGTCACGGTCTCCTTCATCTGCACATCGAGCGCAAGGAAGGTTTCGAGCGCCTGGGCTGCCTCGTCAGTCCCCCAGCGCTCGCGATCCATGGCGAGCAGCTCCCCGGCGCGTGCCGTGCCCGCCTCGGTCAGGCGATAGGCACCGGCCACCGACGCGGCGAGCCCGTCGACGACGAGCTGGTCGAGGAGCACCCCGACGTCGTCCTGCCCGCACAGCAGGGCGTCGGCGAGGCTCGCCGGCATCCCGAAGCCTTTCGTCCCGAGGCGGCGGATGCAGTCGTCGAGCGTGACCCTCCGCGCCCGCGCACCCCCGGCCCCCGGCGACGGCTGCTCGGCGGCGGAATCCGCGGCATCGCGACGGACCTGGATCCCGAGCTCATCCGCCCAGGCCAGCAGGATCCGCGCCTCGGGAACGACGTCGCTCGACACCGGGATCGCTCCCTCAAAGACCTCGCCCGAACCGCCGTCGACCGAGATGACGTCGCCCTCCCGGAGCACCCGTCCGCCGACCGCGACCTCCCCGTTGCGGACGTCGAGTCCCACCGCGCCGACGACGGCGGGGATGCCCCAGCCTCGGGCGACGACCGCGGCGTGGCTGGCGAGGCCGCCGCGAGCGGTCAGGACCCCGACTGCGCGGGCCATCCCGTGGACGTCATCGGGGGACGTCTCGGAGCGGACGAGGACGACGTCCCGGCCGGCCTCGGCGGCTCGGACCGCAGCCTCGGGGCTCGTGGCGATCTCGCCGCTCGCCACGCCCGGCGATGCGGGCAGGCCCGTGACGAGCGGCAGCATGAAGCCGCTCCGCCCGCTCGCCGTCCGAGGTGGGTTCGCCAGGAGCCCGGTGACCCGATCGAGCGCCTCCCGCCGGGAGAGCGGAAAACTCGGGTCCTCGGCCATGTCGTGCGCGATCCGGAGCGCCGCCTGGGGGCTACGCTTGCCGACACGCACCTGGAGCAGCCAGAGGCGACCCTCCTCGATCGTGAACTCGATGTCACAGAGGTCGCGCCCGTGGCGCTCGAGCCGGTCGGCTGCCTCGCGGAGCTGGTGCGCGACCTCGGGCAGGCGCTCGTCGAGGACCGCGACCGGTTCGGTCCGGTGGGTGCCCGCGACGACGTCCTCGCCCTGGGCATCGAACAGGACGTCGCCGTAGAGGCTCGCCTCGCCGGTCGCCGGGTTGCGGGTGAAGACGACGCCGGTCGCCGACGTCGGGCCGCGGTTGCCGAAGACCATCGCCTGGACGGTGACCGCAGTCCCGAGATCGTCGGCCACGCCTTCGCGCCGCCGGTACGCGACCGCTCGAGCGCTGTTCCACGAGCGGAACACCGCCTCGATCGCGAGCCGCAGCTGCTGCCAGGCGTCGCCGGGGACGACGGCGGCCTCAGCGACGCCTCGGAACTGGGCCTCGAACCGGGCCCGGCAGTCGCCGGCGAAACGCTCACTCCCCGTCGCGGCGGCGAGGCCAGCCGTCGTCGTTTCGGTCAGGCCGAGGTTCAGGATTGTGTCCATCATCCCGGGCATCGACACAGGCGCCCCCGAACGGACGCTCACGAGCAGCGGGTCCGCGGGGTCGCCGAACTGCCGCCCGGCGGCAGCCTCGAGACCGGCGATCCGCTCGCGGACTTCCTCGTCGAGACCGGCCGGCCAGCCGTCGGCAAGGTAGGAACGGCAGGCCGCGGTCGAGATCGCGAATGCCGGCGGCACCGGTAGCCCGAGTCGCCCGGCCATGGCGGCGAGGCCGGCGGCCTTTCCGCCGGCAACGGCCCGGGCCTCGTCGTCGGGGAGGCCGGCAAGCTCGTCGAGTCCGTAAGTGAGCCTCACCGCGGCGCCGCCTGACTCGGCTGTTCGGTGGCATCGCGCTCGCCGAGCGCCCGCCAGACGCGCTCCGGCGTCAGCGGCAGGTCGCAGATCACGACACCGGTCGCGTCGCGCACGGCCGCCGCGACCGCCGGCGCGACGCACAGGAGCGCCCCCTCGCTCATGCCCTTCGCTCCGTAGGGTCCGGGTCCGTCGGCGTTCTCGACGATCGCGCTCTCCATCCGCTTCGGCAGGTCCATGCTCGTCGGGATCCGGTAGTCGATCGCGCCGAGGTTCCGGATCCGCCCCTCCGCGTCGAAGATGTAGTGCTCCATGAGGGTGTGCCCGAGGCCCATCACGGCCGCGCCCTCGTCCTGCCCGCGGACCTGCTTCGGATTCATCGCGAGGCCCACGTCCGACACCGTGACGTGCCGCTCGACGGTCACGTCGCCGGTCTCCTCGTCGACCGACACCTCGACCGCGGTGCAGTTGAACTCGTAGAACGCGGCCGTTCCGCCGAGCGGATGCTCCGGCTCCGCTTCCTTGCGCATCTCGCCGACGCCGATGATCTCGCCGCCGAGCCGCCCGAGCCCGCGGGTGAGGACGTCGCGGACCGGCAGGGCACGCTCGGCGCCGATCCGGACCTCGCCCCGCTCGACGACGACCTCCGATTCGTCGACGCCCTCCAGGCTCGCGGCCATCGAGCGCAGTCGCGCCTGGATCTCGCGGCAGGCGTGGAGGATCGCATTGCCCATCAAGACGGACGACCGGCTCGCCGACGTCTGCTGGTCGTACGGCACGACGACGGTGTCGCCCATGACGACGGTCACCCAGTCGACCGGCGCACCGAGCTCGCCGGCGGCAATCTGGGCGAAGATCGTCCGCGCTCCCTGCCCCATGTCGGACGTGCCGGCGTGGACGACGACGCTGCCGTCGGCCAGGAGGCGCACGGTCGAGTACGAGAGACCGGTCGTCGGGCCCGACTTCAGCCCGACCGCGAAGCCGCGGCCGCGGCCGTGCGGCGCCTGCTCGCCCCAGCCGATCAGGCCGGCCGCCCGCCGGACCGTGTCGGCCCACTCGCCGTCGGCGGGCGTGTCCCCGGGGATGAACGGCTCGCCGCGCCGGGGCAGGTTTCGCAATCGCAGCTCGACCGAGTCGATCTCCAGCCGCCGCGCCGCCTCGTCCATGTTCGACTCGACCGCCCAGATCTGCTGCGGGTTGCCGAAGCCACGAAACGCCGTCGACGGCACGGTGTGGGACAGGACGCTCCGGGCCACGATGCGGGCGTTCGGGATCCGGTAGGGACCGGCCGCCGTGTAGCTGCCCTTCGCGACGGTCCGGTCGGCGATGTCCGCGTAGGCGCCGATCAGATAGTCGGCGTCGATGTCGCGGAAGACGATCCTGCCGTCGCGCCGGAAGCCGGACCGGACACGGACCTCGGCGGCCCCGCGCCGCACCGCCTGGAACGTCTCCTCCAGGGTCAGGACGAGGCGCACGGGCCGACCCAGCCGAAGCGCCATGAACGCGAGAAGCGGCTCGTACTTCGCATGCTGCTTGCCGCCGAACGCGCCGCCCGGATCCGGGGCGAAGACGCGGACCTTCGCCAGGGGCAGGTTCAGCAGTGACGCAAGGACCCGCTGCAGCCAGTTGGGGTGCTGGATCGAGCTCCATACGGCGATCCCGTCGCCGTCGGGCGCGGCCATGAAGGCGTGCGGCTCGATCGCGAACTGGGTGACCATCGGGAAGCGGTACGTCCCCTCGACGACGAGGTCGGCCTCGGCCTCGGCCTCGGCCACGTCGCCCCACGCGTAGCGGTGCTCGCGCAGGACGTTCGTGCCGCCAAGGGCGTCGTCCGGGCGGAGCGACGGCTCCTGGACGAGCGGTGCGCCATCGGCGAGCGACGCGGCGATCGAGGTCACGGCCGGCAGTGGCGTGCACGCCACCCGCACGAGCTCCGCGGCCTGCTCGGCGAGGTCCCGCGTCTCGGCGGCGACCGCCGCGACCGGCTCGCCGTGGTACTTCGTCTCGCCGACCGCGAGCACGGGTCGGTCGCGCATCTGGGGCCCGAAGCGGGGCATCGGCTGCGGCAGCTCGGCGGGCGTCATGACGAGCCGGACGCCGGGCAGGGCGAGCGCGGCGGACGCGTCGATCCTCTCGATCCGCGCCCGGGCGGCGTCGACCGTGACGAGCTTGACGTGGAGGACGTCCTCGAGCCGGATGTCGGCGACGTAGGCCTGGTCGCCGGTCACGCGGGCGCGGCCGCCGACGCGGGCCGGCGACGCGCCCGGGCCGTGAGACGCGCCCGGGGCGTGGCTGTTCGAGCCAAGATCGGTCACTGGGGCGCCATCCGCGCGTCCGGGCGAGCGGCGACGTCGTCCGTCACGGGCGTCACGGGCGGCGCCGGCCGCTGCGGGGCAGTCGAAGCGAGGAGGACCGCCTCGATGATCTGCTCGTACCCGGCGCAACGACAGAGATTCCCGGCCAGGCCCTCCTCGACCTGCTCGCGGTCCGGCGACGGTGTGGCGGCCAGGAGCGCATGGGCCGACACGATCTGGCCCGGGATGCAGAAGCCGCATTGCGCGGCGCCGGTGTCGAGGAACGCCTCCTGGACCGCGCTCAACTGCCCGTCCACCGCGAGCCCCTCGACGGTCGTGACCTCGCCGCCGTCGACCTCGACCGCGAGGACGAGGCACGCGTCGACGCTCCGTCCGTCGAGCAGCACGGTGCACGCCCCGCACTCCCCGACGAGGCAGCACTCCTTGGTCCCGGTCAGGCCCATCTCGTCGCGCAGGACGTCGAGCAGGGTGTGGTACGGCGCGACCGCGATCGACCGATCGCGACCGTTGACGCGGACAGAGATCGTCATTGGCGCGATCACGAGGCATCGGCCTCGAGGCGCGTCCGGGCAGTCTCGAGCGCCCGATGCGCGAGCACGCGCAGCATGGCGTGGCGGTACTCCGGGCTCGCCCGCATCGACGTCGCCGAGGGAGCGGCCGTAGCCAGCATCCCGTCCAGCACCCGCTCGCGCTTGCCGGCAGGCGAAGTCGGATCGGCGAGGGCGCCGGACGGATCGACGGACAGCACCGGCCGCGGCCCGACGCTCCCATAGGCGAGCCGGGTTCCCCCGTCGTCCCCGATCGCGCAGGCGAGCGTCACCGAGGCGAGGTCGTGGCCCCGCCGCCGCGTCCGCCGGAGGTGGACCGACCCGTTCCGCCGGCGGGGCAGCGGAAGCTCGATCGCGGTGACGAGCTCGCCCGGCTCGAGCGTCGTGATGCCCGACCGGACGAAGAACGAATCGATCGGGATCCGGCGCCGGCCGCCCGTCCCCTCGGCGACCACCGTGGCGTCGTAGACGAGGAGTGCCGGTGCCGTGTCGGCGGCCGGCGAGGCGTTGCACAGATTGCCCGCGAGCGTCGCCCGGTTGCGGATCTGAACGGACCCGACGACCGCCGCAGCCTCGGCCAGCGCGACGAACGAAGAGCGGATCTGGGCGTCCGCCATGAGGTCGGTCATCGTCGTCCGGGCCCCGATGACCAGTCGGTCGCCGTCCGCCACGATCGACGCGTCGAGCTCGGCGATCTGCTTGACGTCGACGATGATCGACGGCCGGACCGTGCCGTCGCGCAACCGGATGATGAGATCGGTGCCGCCGGCCAGCGGACGGGCATCGTCTCCGCGCTCGGCCAGGGATGCGAGGGCGTCGGCGAGGCGGGTCGGGCGCTCGTAGGCGAAGGCTCGCATCAGCCGGCCCTACAGGACCCGCTCCACCTCGTCGAGCAGCACCTGCGGGGTGGCCGCCCGGACGAAGTAGTACGGGCGCTCGGCGAACCGCCGGACGAAATCGGCCCGGGTCGCCCGCAGCGGGTCGTTGTCGACGAGCGGCATCGGGAAGCCCGGCGCGAGCAACTCGTTTGTCAAGAGGTAGTTCTGGAGCGAGTGGAAGGTCTGGAACTGCCGCTCGAACGGGATCATCTCCGCCAGCGACGGCTCGAAGTTGCCGTCGATCGCCGGCACGACGACCACGTCGACGTTCGCCGGTTCGGTCCAGATCTCCCAGGTCGGCAGCCCGCCGAAGAACTTCTCGACGCCGGCCTCGGGCGCCGCCTTGTCGGCCCGCTCGGTTCCCTCGGTGCGTTTTCGGATGAACGGTTGCTTCGATCCGTTCACCGCCCGGCCGTCATCGTCGATGATCGTGGTCTCCGTCGAGACGAGCAACGCACCGCGGCGGCAGGCCTCGATCTGACCCATCGACTTGCCGTGGTTCGATTCGCCGCCGAGGAAGAGGATCGTCCGGTCACCGAGGCGGACGGCCGACGCGTGGAACGGGTGGAGCCCGATCGCCTCCATCCGCAGTGCGAGCATCGTGACCACGACCTTCTGGATCGGGCCGGCCGGCCACGCCCCGCCGAACCGCATCCGGCGCCCGTCGTAGGAGATCGCCTGCGGCGCGTCGCGGTCCCAGACGATGTCCGGCTCGGCGAGCGTGAGCTCGGGCGAGCTGCGCACGTCGGCGAGGCGGTAGTTGAGGAAGTTCATGTCGTCGAGGACGTGTTCGAGCGGCTCGGCGCCGTGGACGTCGATGCGGATCCGGGCCGGCCCGGCCGACATCTCCTCGGAAAGCTGCGGGCGGTTCATGCGCTCCCTTCGGGGGCTGTGGACAGGCTCGTGACGGGCGGCGACTCCTCGTCCGGCCAGCGCCGGGCCATGTTCTCGCCGACCTCGTCGAAGTGGCTCCGGAGGGCCGCGACGACGCGGTCGGCGTCGCGGCCCTCGAGGGCGGCGAGGATCGGGGCGTGAAGCTCGGCCGACCACTGCGGATCCGCGCCGGGCAGGACGAGCGTGAGGTAGGTCCTCGAGAACGGCTCGAGGGAGCGCCACACCTTCTCGAGCGTACCGTTGTCCGCGAGCTCGACGATCCGCGCGTGGAAGCGGGCGTCGGCCTCGGCGACCGCGTGGCCGTCGTCGGCCGCGGCGGCCGTCCGCATCGCGGCGAGATGATCGGCCAGCTCCGCCAGGTCGGCGTCGGCCAGCCGGGGCACTGCCAGCCGCGCGGCGAGGGACTCGAGGGTCGACCGGACCACGTACGCCTCAAGGATCTCCCGCCGGGACGGCCGCCGGACGCGGGCTCCACGGAACGGTGTGATCTCGACGACGCCGAGGGCCTCCAGTCCGCGAAGCGCCTCGCGGACCGGGGCCTGGCTCGTGCCGAGCTCACGGGCAACCTGGGTCTCGATGATCCGCGAGTCCGGCGGGTAACGGCCGTCGAGGATGCCGTCGAGCAGCCAATCCTTGACCTGGTCGGCGAGAACGCTGCGCGACAGCGGGCGAGGTGCGACCACGACGCCCGTCAGCGCCCGATCGCCGACGCCGGATCGGCCGCAGACGGCTCGCGGGCCGGCGCGCCCGACAGGATCTCGACACGGCCGTTCGTGCCGTCGACCCGGATCCGGTCGCCGGTCCGGATCCGATGCGTCGCGACCGAGGTCCCCACGACGGCCGGGATCCCGAACTCCCGCGAGAGGACGGCGGGATGCGACGTCGTCCCGCCGGTGTCGGTCACGAGCCCCGCGATCTTCGTGAAGAGGACGACCCAGGCCGGGTTCGTCATCTGGCAGACGAGGATGTCGCCGTCGCGGACTTCGTCGAACTCGTCGATCGTCATGACGACCCGGGCGATCCCCTCGACCTCGCCGGGTGAGCCGGCGATGCCGCCGACCTGGCGAGCGTCGGCCGACTGCTCCTGGTAGAAGCGCTCCGGGTACCCCCAGTTCACGAGGTACGGGAAGGCCAGCTGGGACGGCGTCACCGTGCCCACCCAGGTGCGGGGCCGCAGCCGCGAGGCTGCGTCGCGCTCCCCGCGGCGCGTGGCGACCACGGCCCGAGCGTCAAGCGCGCCGGCGTCGCCGATGAGCATCCGCAGCTCGTTGTAGCGCAGGAACATGACGTCGTCCGGCCGGTCGAGCCGCCCTGCCTCGACGAGCTTGCGGCCGATCGCGATGAGCACGAGACGGACGTGGGCGTTCGCGCCCTGGTCGATGTAGAAGTGGTGGTCGGGCGTGAGCGGCGCCATCCGCAGGTTGATCTCGTTCGCCGCGCGCATCTCGTCGAGCGCCTCGCCCGACAGCCCCTCCAGAATCTCGGCCGACGCCGTCTCGATGTCCCGGCGCATCGCCTCGATCGCGGTCGGGAAGTCGTAGTCGGTCTCGAGGTAGTCCCGGATCAGGTCGAGGACCGGCTCCATTTCCTCGCGGACCGTCGGGAAGATGAACTCGTGGCTCCAGACGGCGTGCCAGCCGAACTCACGCTGGTACGGCGCGATCCGCTGCTCGACGAAGCGGCGGCCGCGCTCCGAGCCGCGCAGCGCGGCAGCGATCGCGTCCGCGTCGCCCGCCCCGAAGGCACCCCGCAGCTCGGCGTCGTCGCGGACCTCGTTCTTCATCCGCCAGAGTGCCTCGATCGAGTCCCAGTTCCGGTCGGAGGCGGAGTTCTGGAGTCGCCCGAGGAGCGCCTCGTCGATGTTGCCGCGCGTCTTCTCCATCACCGCCCGGAGGTTCAGGGTCGCCGACAGCTGGGCGAAGTTGAGCATCCAGTGGATCTTCCAGTGGCGGTCGTGGATGTCGATCGCGTCCTCGAGCAGGCAGGCGATCTCGGCGAGCGACATGCCGTCGGCCTCGTCGAGGCGTTTCTCGAGGTAGTCGAAGTTGCGCTGCATCTCCGGGACCAGACGGTCGCGCCACCAGTCGGCAAATCTGAGCCCGTACACCGGCAGGACCGTGTCGAGGTAGTTGCCCATGCCCGCCGCGAACGAGGCGTCCCGGGGAACGCGGGCCACGTACGTGGAGCTGTATTCGGTCCCCTCGATCCGGAGCGACGGATCGGCCGGAATGGCGGTCGTGTAGACGTAGCCGTTGACGTTCTTGGCCAGCCAATCGACGGCGAACGGCGTTCCGAAGCGCCGGAACATATGGTCGCAGCTCAGCCACCAGCCACCGACGTCGAAGAACATCGGGCTCACCGGGTGCGGGATGTGGAGGTCGTCGTAGACCCAGAAGAACCCCTTCTCGACCTCGGAATCCCAGGTCACCGGGAACGTCTCGTCGCCGAGGAACTGGCCGAGGATCTCCTCTGTCCCTGCCACGGGCTGCCCTCCGAGGTGTCTCGTGGTTTCGCGATCCCCGCGCTGGCGCGTTATCGATGATCGATTATGATAGCGCGGTCGCGTCGCTGCGAGCCTTCGAGGAGAGATCACGCTGACGGCTTTGGCTCCGGGCCTCGTCGATTGTCCCCTGCTCCGGACCGTCGCCGAACGCCCGACCGACTACTGGAACGACTCGTGCGCCCTCGCCGAGCTCGAGTACGCGGTCGCCCGCGGCGCGACCGGCGCAACGTCCAATCCGAGCATCGTCCTCGAGGTGCTGCGCAAGGAGTGGGACCACTGGGCGCCACGCGTCGTCGCGCTCGCCGAGGCCAACCCCGCGTGGACGGAGACCGAGCTGACATGGGCCGTCATCGAGGAGATGGCCGTCCGCGGCGCCGGCGTCCTCGAGCCGGTGTTCGTCGCCAGCGGCGGCCGCACGGGCCGCCTGTCGATCCAGACGAACCCGGCCAACTACCGCAACGGCGAGCGGATGCTCGAGCAGGCACTCCACTTCACCGGCCTCGCCCCGAACGTGCAGGTGAAGTTCCCGGCGACCCGCGCCGGCATCCCGGCCCTCGAGGAGGCGACGGCCCGCGGCGTGAGCATCAACGCGACCGTGTGCTTCACGGTCCCCCAGGCGATCGCCGTGGCCGAGGCGGTCGAGCGCGGCCTCGACGCGCTGGCCGCGCGGGGCGGCGACCCGGCCACGGTGGCGCCGGTCTGCACGATCATGATCGGCCGCCTCGACGACTGGATGCGGGTCCTCGTCGAGCGCGACGACATCGCCGTCCAACCCGACGCGCTGAACTGGGCCGGGATCGCCGCCTTCAAGCGCGCGTACGCCATCTTCCGCGAGCGCGGCTACCGGGCCCGGTTGCTCGCCGCCGCCTACCGTCACCGCCTCCACTGGACGGAGCTCGCGGGTGGCGACGTGATCCTCACGATGCCCCATGCCTGGCAGGTCCGGTTCAACGGCAGCGGCATCGCGCCGACCGACCGGATCGACGAACCGGTCGACCCGGCGCTCGTCGCCGAGCTGCGCCAGCGAATCCCCGACTTCGGGCGGGCCTATGAGCCCGACGGTCTCACGATCGACGAGTTCGACACCTACGGCGCGACCGCCCGGACGCTCCGCGGGTTCATCGCCTCGTACCACGATCTCGTCGGCGTCATCCGCGATCTGGCCCTCCCGAACCCCGACGTGCGGCCGAACTGATCGCCGGGTCGGCTGGGCCGGCCCTGGCCATCTGGCCGGATGGGGTACCCGCGGGGAGGTCGCCCTACCCCGGCCCCGCCAGCGCCACGGCGCCGGCCCTCGCCCGCCGGTCGGTCAGTCGCCCTTCTTGGCGGCGAGCGCCTCGCGGGCCTTGTCCCAGTCCGAGCGGAACTGGACGATGCCCTTGTCGGTCAGCGGGTGGCGGACCATCTGCTGCAGGACCTTGAACGGGAGCGTCGCGACGTGCGCCCCGGCGAGCGCGGCCTGCGTCATGTGAAGCGGGTTGCGGATCGAGGCCGCGAGAACCTCCGTCTCGAGCTCGTGGATCGCGACGATCTCGGCCAGCTCGCGGACGACGATCATCCCGTCCTGGTTGATGTCGTCGAGGCGGCCGACGAACGGGCTCAGGAGGCTCGCCCCGGCCTTCGCCGCGAGGAGGCCCTGGTTCGCGGTGAAGATGAGCGTGCAGTTCGTCTTGATGCCCTCGGCCGCGAAGCGGCTCATCGCCTCGAGGCCTTCCTCGCTCATC
>DASTEU010000435.1:0-3379 GCA_035709325.1 Candidatus Limnocylindrales bacterium
GCCCCAGAAGCTCTACCTGCCGCTCGGTGTGGGCAACCACGTCGACCACCAGCTCTGCCGCGAGGTCGGCGTCCGCCTCCTCGCCGAGGGCCGGCGCTGGGTCATGCCGGGTCCGGACTATGCCGGCATCGTGACGTTCTATGAGGACTTTCCGTACGCCTGGTGGGACGGATTCGGCAGCCTCGGCGACCTGCCGTCCGGCGCATTCGACGGGCTGCCGGCCGACGTCGCGATCGCGCCCGAATTCGCCGACATCGGCGATCAGCTCGAGCGCAAGATCACCGGCATCACGCTGTACGAGAGCCAGCTCGAGCGGCTGTTCGGCGGGACGGCCGACATGGCCCGGCAGGTTCGAGCCTACGCCCGCAAGATCGCCCTCCTCGGCGGCGGCAGCAGCGCGGCAGAACGCTACTGGGCGACGCGGCCGGCCTGACGGCGATGACGCGCCCCTGGACGACCCGGGACGCGGTCGTTCTCGCGGCGGGCCTCCTCCTCGGACTCGTGGTCCGGGCGCTGCTGCTTCCGACGCCGGGCCTGGCCGGCGACCTGAACGAGTTCGCGGGCTGGATCCACGTGCTCGCCACCGAGCCGTTCGGGCGGGCGTACGACATCGACCTCACGTTCCCGCCGGTCATGGTCTACGTGTGGGGCGTGCTGGCTGCGGTCGAGCCGGCCTTCCGAACGGTGACCGACGCGTCCGATCCGGGCATCCGGGTCCTGCTGAAGCTGCCGCCGACGATCGCCGACCTCGGGCTCGCGGCGGGCGCTCTGTACGCCCTGCGATCGCGGCCGGCGTGGGCCGTCGCCGCGGGCCTCGGGATGTGGCTCCACCCCGCGGTCGTCGACGCGTCGGCGCTCTTCGGGCAGTACGAGTCGATCTACACGCTCTTCGCATTGGTCGCGTTCCTCCTCGCGGTAGCCGACCGACCGGGGCTCACCGCCGTCGCCCTTGCGTTCGCGGTGATGACGAAGCCCCAGGCGCTGCCGCTGCTCGTCCCGTTCGCGGCCTGGTACCTCGCCCGCTTCGGACCGCTCGGGACCGCCCGGTTCGCGGCGATCGGGGCGGCGACGATCGTCGTCCTGTGGCTGCCGTTCCTCGCCGATGGCGGCCCGGCCGGCTACCTGCGCAGCCTCCAGCTCCACCAGAACGAGCTCTACGGCGTCCTGTCGCTGCGAGCGTGGAACGCATGGTGGCTGGTCCAGGAGCTGGGTGCCGGCGGTTCGTTCGTGTCCGACCAGACGGCCGTGCTCGGTCCGCTCACGTGGCGTCACATCGGACTGGCGGCGGCGGGCCTCGCCGAGCTCCTCGTCTTCGCCTGCGTCCGGCGGGCGCCGACGGCGCGGACGCTGGCCCTCGGCCTGGCCGCCTCGAGCCTCGTGGCGGTCATGCTCCTGACGACGATGCACGAGCGGTACGCGTTCCCGGCCCTCGTCTTCCTCGCGCTCCTCCTGCCGGAGCCCCGCATCCGGGCCCTCTGGATCGCCTTCGGCGTCTTCTTCACGCTCAACCTGTTCGCGGCCGTGCCGCCGACCGACGCGATCGGGTCGCTGCTCGCGGTGAGCGGGCCGCTCGGCATCGCCGGGTCGGTCGCGATGCTGGCGATCGCTGCGGCGGTCGTCGCCGAGCTGCTCCGCGACCGACCCCGGGAGGCGCCCGCTCCGACCGAGGCCGCGGCGTGACGGTGGCCCGGCGGCTCGACCCCTGGGTCGTCGGGCTCGCGGTGGTGCTCATCGCCGGGCTGCCGTTCCTGCTGTGGATGGGCCGCGGCCTCACGTTCTTCTCGGACGAGTGGGCATTCATCGAGTCGCGCTCGCTGGGCGACGTGTCGACTTGGCTGCCGCCGCACAACGAGCACTGGACGACCGTGCCGATTCTCGCCTATCGCGCGCTGGTCGAGACCGCCGGCATCGGGTCATACGTGCCATTTCTGGCGGTGACGGTGGTGCTCCACGGAATCGTCATCGGCCTCGTCTTCTCCGTCGTCCGGCGCCGGTCCGGCCCGCTCCTGGCACTGGCAATCGCCGCGCCCCTCGCCTTCTTCGGGAGCGGTTTCGAAAATTTCTATTGGGCCTTCCAGGCAAGCTTCACAGGGGCCACGGCCGCCGGCCTCGCGGCGTTCGTCATCGCCGACGGTGCCGGGTCGCGGCGATGGATCGGATCCGCTGTCCTTCTCACCGTCTGTCTGGCTTCGGCTGGCATCGCGCTCGCGTTTGTGGTGGCAATGTTCGTTGAGCTCCTCATCCGTCGGATGCCGCGGGAGATCCTGCTTACGCTGGGGCCGCCCGTCGCCGTGTACGGCGTCTGGTTCGCTGCGTTCGGGCGCCACGGCGTCACCACACGCCCCCCGCTCAGCGCGGAGGCGCTCCTGGACGTCCCGGGCTCGATCGTGACCGGCTTCGGCAATGCCGCGGGGGCCATCAGCGGCACCGGCCCGGCGATCGGCCTTGCGGTCGCGGCGGCGATCGCCGCCTGGGCGGGCATGGTGATCTGGCGGGAGCGCCGGCTGCCCGCCCGCTTCATCGGTTGCGTGGCGGGGATCGCGACGCTCTACGGGCTCATCGGGCTCACTCGGGCCCACCAGTTCGAGGGCATCGTCGACTACACGCGCTATACCTACGTGGCGTCGATCCTCCTCCTCATCGGGCTGTCGGACCTGGCGGGGCGGATCGAGCTGCCTCGGCCAGGCGGAGGACGCGTCGCATTCCTCGCCGCAACCGGCAGCCTGCTCGCGGTCGCGCTCGCTTTCAACATCCGGCTGCTGTTCGACGGACGGGAACTGTTCCTCGAGCGAGCGGCGATGACCCGGGCGCTCGTCACGGTCGGCCTGTCCCGACCACTCCCCGCCTCGACCGACCCGAACCGGACGCTCGTCCTCGTCCCCTCGCCCGCAGCGCTCGAGCGCATCGTGATGGCATACGGCTCGCCGGTCGGCGATTCGATCGTGCCCGGCGCCGTCGAGCCGATCCCGCCCGACGTCCTCGCGGAGGCCCGGCGCCGGCTCGAGGAAGGCGCCGAGATCCCGCGCTAGCGTTCGCGCCGGCGTCAGGGCCGGGAGGGGCCGCTCCCCGAGCGCGGCAGCGGCGGACGCCCGGCCAGGCGGAGGACCCGGCCGACGAACGCGACCCGGTACCAGTGGAGGTAGTGGGGGAGCCACTTTCGCAGCTTGAAGTTGCTCTGGCCGGCCGTCCGGTCTCGCCAGGTCGTCGGAACCTCGGCGACGCGCCGGCCGAGCAGCGTCGCCTTCACGGTGAGCTCGAGGGCCAGCTCGAAGCCGGCCCGACTCTCGATCGTCACCGCGTCGAGGAAGTCCCGACGGTAGAGCTTGAAGTTGTTCGTCGGGTCGTGGGTCGGGACGCCGGCGAACCAGTGGAGGGTCAG
>DASTEU010000436.1:0-3754 GCA_035709325.1 Candidatus Limnocylindrales bacterium
GCGCGCGATCGACGAGCGGCGACGTGACGAGCAGCTCGATTCCGGGCGGCCGGAACGGCAGGCGCCGTTCGAGGGCGACCGCGACCGCGGGCAAGAGCTCGCGGTTCGTCCGGGCCAGGATCGCCCGCGTCGAGTCGTCGACCGGGAAGTGCTCGAGGACCCGACCAAGCCGGACCGATTCGTCCGAGCCGTCGCCCGCAAGGACGATCCGACCCGGGGCGTCCGGGCGGGCCGGACCACCTTGGCGAACCGCTCCCGGTTGTGCTCGACGAGCCGGACCGAACGTTCGATCACCACGCGCGGGCAGCGGTAGTTCACCTCGAGATCCACCCGCCGCAGTCCGGGCAGCGCGCCGTCGAGCGCCAGGAGTCGCCGGACGTCCGCAAGCCGCCAGCCGTAGATCGACTGGTCGTCGTCGCCCACCAGGAAGATCCGGTTCGCCGGGGCCGCGAGAAGGAGGGCCAATCGGAGCTGGCCCCGATCGAGGTCCTGGGCCTCGTCGACGAGCAGGTGCCCGCAGCGCAAGCGCCAGCGATCGAGAAGCGGGCCATCTGACTCGAGCGAGCGAACTGCTCCGGAGACGAGGTCGTCGAAGTCGCACCCGCCGCCCTTGGAAACGGCCCGCTCGTAGGCCACGAAGTCCCGGGCGATCGGCCCCGGGTCCGGATCGACCGCCACCTCTTCCGCCGTCACGCCGAGGTCGAGCTTGAGCCGGGAGAAGGCCGTGTCGAGCGTCTGCCAGCCGGCCGGACCGCGGTCGGGGAACAGCCCTCGCAGCAGGGCCAACCGGTCGACGAGCGGTTCGACGACGGTCCCGCCGTCGCGCAGGATCTCGCGCCCGAGGGCGTGGAACGTCCGGACGCGGACGTCGCCGGCCGCGACGCCGAGCGGCCCGAGCGCATCGCCCAGCCGCTCGCCGAGTTCGTCGGCCGCCCGGCGATTGAACGAGATGACGGCGATCTCCCCGGGCGCGGCCCGACCGGCGGCAATGAGCCAGGCGACCCGCGCGACGAGCGTCGTCGTCTTGCCGCTCCCGGCCGGCGCGATGCACAGGAGCGGCCCCGGTTCCGCCGTGGCCGCCGCCCGCTGGTCGGGAGCGAGGCGAGCGAGGCGGGCCTCGACGCTGGGATCCATGGAGCGATCGTCGCGGCCGGGCCTCACCGGCCGCTCATCCCCGGGTGCACGGCCCGTTGACGCGCCCTGGTCCCGGGCTTTCGCGCCGGGCGGCCCGGCGGTATCGTTGATCGTCCACGCTGTTCCGGGCAGCACCGGACGCACTGCCCGCAAGTCGGCCCGGCCGAATCGCCGGCCCGAGTGGAGGTGTCCCGTGGCTCGTTTCCCCCGCCGGCTCCTGGTGTTGTCGACGCTCGTCGCCCTGTGTCTTGGTCTGTTGCCGGCCGTGCCCGCGGCCGCGACGCCCGGGACCGTCCGCTTCGCCACGTTCAATGCGTCGCTCAACCGGAACTTCGCGGGCCAGGCGCTCGCCGACCTGTCGGCGCCGGGCAACGCCCAGGCCACCGCCGTCGCCGAGATCATCCAGCGCGTCCGCCCGGACGTCCTGCTGGTCAACGAGTTCGACTTCGAGCCCGACAACGCCCTCGCCGAGGCGTTCCAGGAGAACTACCTCTCGGTGCCCCACAACGGCGCGGCCGCGATCGAGTACCCGTACGTCTTCGTCGCCCCTTCGAACACGGGAATTCCGTCGGGTTTCGACCTCAACAACAACGGCGTCGTCGGCGGCCCCGACGACGCATTCGGCTTCGGCTTCTTCCCCGGCCAGTTCGGCATGGCCGTGTTCTCGATGTACCCGATCGACGAGGACGCGATCCGGACGTTCCAGCTCTTCCTCTGGAAGGACATGCCGGGCGCGCTGCTGCCCGACGACCCAGCGACGCCGGCGGCCGCCGACTGGTACTCGGCGGCGGAGCTCGAGGTCTTCCGCCTCTCGTCGAAGAGCCACTGGGACGTCCCGATCGACATCGACGGCACGACGGTCCACTTCCTCGTCAGCCATCCGACTCCGCCGGTCTTCGACGGCCCGGAGGACCGCAACGGGACGCGCAACAGCGACGAGATCCGCTTCTGGGCGGACTACGTCACGCCGGGCCCGGCGTCCGCCTACATCTACGACGACGCCGGCGGCACCGGCGGCCTCAAGCCCGGTGAGCTGTTCGTGATCGCCGGCGACCAGAACAGCGATCCGCTCGACGGAGACAGCATCCCGGGATCCATCCAGCAGCTCACCGAGCATCCTCGCGTGAACACGAAGCTCACGCCTTCGAGCGACGGCGCCGTCGAGGCGTCGCTCCTCCAGGGTGGCGCGAACCTGGCCCACGAGAGCGATCCGAGGTTCGACACGGCCGACTTCTCCGACACCGCGCCGGGCAACCTGCGGGCCGACTACGTCCTGCCCTCGAAGGCGCTCCGGATCGTGGACGGTGGGGTCTTCTGGCCGGTCCAGGCCGATCCGCTGTTCCGGCTCACCGGCGTCTTCCCCTTCCCGAGCTCGGACCACCGCGCAGTCTGGATCGACGTGACGGTGCCCGGCTGACCCGCGCTCGCCCGGTGCTCCGGAGCCTGGGCACCGGGCGAACTCCGGCAAGCCGCGTCATACGCTCCCGGCCGGAGCCGTGTCCACCCGGGGCCGGGCCAACCACGGGAAAGCCGCGTCATACGCTCCCGGGCGGTGCGATGACCCGCAGAACGACCGGATCTGACGACCCTCGGCGCGCCAGCCCTCTGCGAGGGAGCGTATGAGCCCGACGGGAGGCAAGCGAGCTGCACGCGGGCACGAAGCCGGCGTGCCGCGCAGCGCGCTCGGTGCCCCGGCGCACCGGAATTGGTGCCGCGGGCGGTAGTCGGGTGGGGTAGGCCGTCGTCCTGAGCGGTTAGGATGGCGGGACTGCCGTCAGATCCGTTGGCCGAACCCAGACGTCCCGAACGGATCCCCGAACGCGGGGACGGCCGTTCGCCAGCCGCAGCCGTGACCGTGTGCGGCCGGCGGCCGAATCGAGGAGGCGGGTCGGAGGACCCGGAACAGGAGGAGGCATGAATCGACCGACCCCGCGAGCGCGCTCGCGGTTCGCCGTCGCGCTCGCCGGTGCAGCCCTGCTCGTCACGATGGCGGCCCCGCTCGCAGCCGCCAAGCCGCCGCCCGGTGGCGAGGGCGAAGGGAACGCCCAGACGACCGACATCCAGCTGCTCGCCCTCAACGACTTCCACGGCAACCTGCTCCCGCCGGGCGGTTCGGGCGGCCGCATCGGCCCCCTCACCGACATCGACCCGGGTCCGGGCGAGAATTTCCAGTGCGTCGAGCCCACGTGTTACCTCGCCGGCGGCGTCGAGTTCCTGGCCACACACGTGCGCGAGCTCGAGGCGACGAACCCGAACACCCTGTTCGTCTCGGCCGGCGACCTGATCGGCGCGACGCCGCTCATCTCGGCGCTCTTCCACGACGAGCCGACGATCGAGGCCTTCAACCTGATGGACCTCGACTACAACGGCGTCGGCAACCACGAGTTCGACGAGGGTGTCGACGAGCTTCTGCGGATGCAGGAGGGCGGCTGCCACCCGGTCGACGGCTGCCTCGACGGCGACGACTTCGCCGGCGCGGACTTCCAGTTCCTCGCCGCCAACGTCGCCTACAAGGACACCGGCGAGACGATCGTCCCGCCGTACGCGATCCACAAGTTCAACGGCATCAAGGTCGCGATCGTCGGCATGACCCTCGAGGGCACGCCCGATATCGTCACCC
>DASTEU010000437.1:0-2674 GCA_035709325.1 Candidatus Limnocylindrales bacterium
AGGGCGATGGTCAGGCCGGGACGACCGTCAGGACGACGTGCGAGGCCTGCTCGGCATCATGGCGGAACGTCTGGCGGGCCGGGATGCCGTTCGTCTCGAGAGCAGCCGGGCCGCCCGTGTTCAGGTTCGGGTCGTACTCGCTGAAGCTCGCGCTGGCAACCTCGATCCGGATCCGGTGCCCCGCTTGGAACACGTTGGCGATCGGCCCGACGTCGATGTCGTAGGCACACGACTGGCCGGGCTCGAGGAGTCGCGGCAACGTCTGAGACTCGCGATACCTGGCTCGGATCATGCCGTCGACGAGGCGGAGGACGTGCCCGTCCGGCTCGACGTCGACGAGCTTGACGACCCAGTCCGTGTCGGGGGCGGTCGAAGCGGCGTGAAGACGGGCCCGGACGTGACCGGTCACCTCGAGGTCCGCTTCGAGCGGCGCCGACGAATAGACGAGGACGTCCGGTCGGTCCTCGATCGGCCCCTGGTCGACGGAGCCGAACGGGCGGGCGATGCGGCCAGGTACGCTCGGTGTCGGGTCGGCCGGGTCGTAGACGTAGGCGTCTGGCGGTTCGTCGGTGGGCGGCGCGTCGCGCTCGAGCCGGCCGTCGCCACTGCGGCTGTTCGCTCGGCCGCCGCTCCGGAGGTACCACGTCTCGTCGCGGGCCTTCGCGAGCGGCCAGGCATCCTCGTCGCGCCAGCGGTTCGCCCCCAGCAGCCAGATGCGGACCCGTGGTGCGTCGTCCGCCTCCGCGGTCAGGCGCGGGCGGTCCCCGGCGAAGCGGTCCGCCCAGTCGAGGACGAGCCGCCGAGCGTCGAGGCCTGCGGCCGGCCCGAAATGCTGGTCCCCGCTGCTCGTCTGGACGGGGATGCCGTGTGGCCATGGCCCAACGATCAACCGCTGCTCCGGCGATCCGAGGGTCCGGTAGTTGGCGATCGTGGTCCTGCAGAACCGATCGAACCAGCCGGCGACATGGAGGGCAGGGACGGTGACCCCGGCCAGGGCCGGTGCGGTGTCCCGATCGGCCCACCAGGCATCGTGGTCGGGATGCCGGAGCCACTCGGTGAGGTACGGGGCGAGGTCGGGGGCGAGGGGCGGGAAGTCGACGAGGGGCCGGTGACCGGACCAGCGACCGATCTGCCAGAGCGCACGGGCGGCCGCCGCGTGGCGCTCCTCGAAACCCGGCTCGGTGGGCCGCAGCCGGCGGGCCGGGTCCTGGGTCGTGATCAGCAGCGCCCACTCCAGGGTGTAGAGCGAGAAGGCGCCACCCGTGTCGTAGCAGCAGCCGCGCCCGAAGCTCGTCCACGTCTGCATCGGGGCGATCGCGGCGAGGGACGGCGGCCGGGCGGTCGCCGCCTGGAGCTGCATGAAGCCGGCCGCTGACGATCCGAACATCACGACCCGCCCGTTCGACCATGGTTGCGCCGCGCACCATTCGACGAGGTCGTGGCCGTCCTCGACATCGGTCCGGAACGGGTCGAGCAGGCCGTCGGAGGCGTGCTGGCCGCGGGCGTCGTTGACGACGACGACGTACCCGGCGGCCGCCGTCCGGGGAGGATCGATCCAGGCGCCCCACGTCCGCTTGCCGTACGGCGTGCGGCCGAGGAGGACCGCGTGGCGGCCGTCGTCGGCCGGGCGGTAGACATCCGAGCGGAGGATCGTCCCGTCGCGCATCGTTGCCGGGACGTCGAAGTCGACGACGGCGCGCCCGGCCGCCTCGCTCGTCAACGGTTGATGAGGATCCGGAGGCGGTGGGTGATCGGCAGGCTTCCCCGACGGCGGAGTCGCGTGTCGTCGCGGACCCTCGGTCCCGGACCGTTCGCGTCGAGAGGGCGGCGGCGGAGACCGGTTTCCGCGCGCTCCGCGCCGGCGCTCGGCGAGATCCGGCCGTCGGCGGCGTCGGTCGCCCGAGCGGGCACTCGCTGCGGCGCGGCCCGGGCGTCGGCCTCGCACAGCTTGCGCCATTCGGTGATGGCGATGTCGGGGCGGTAGAGGCGCTCCGGCGGGGCGTCCATGACGTCGACCATGAGCGCGTCTTCCTCGTTGAACATGCCGTGGAAGACCCACCGAACCCAGAGCCAGTAGAAGAGCCGGTAGCGCAGGGCACGAAGGCCGCGTCCGGCCTGCGTCGCGAGCTGGACGTAGATGTGCGTGTCGGCGTCGATCGGGACCCACCACTCGAAATGGGTCCAGGTCGCGTACTGGACGCGCAGCGCGTTCGGCATCCGGATGGAGACCCGCGCTCCGCCCCGGCCGCGCTGACGCCAGACCCGTCGCTTCGGTGGCCACGGCCCGAGGCCCGGGAAGTCTGAGTCGAAGTGGACCTCGTCGGGCACGCGGGTGATCCAGCCGCCCTCGGTTGGCTCGACGTGGTGCCGGACCCACGTCGGCATCTGCCGCTTGAGCGTCCAGAGCGAGTTGCGATGGAGGTACTTCGCGTGGCCCTCGTCGAAGCCGTTCTCCGCGCCGAACCGCCAGTTGCCGACCCGGATCGTCCGGCGACCCATCACGACCGCGTCGGGCTCGAGGAGCTCGGACGGGATGTCGGTCTCGACCGGCGGCGGCTCGCCGTCGCCGACGTAGACCCAGACCAGACCGATCCGCTCCTCGACCGGGTAGGTCTTGACGGCGACCTTGCCGCAGATCGGCGAGTCGGGACCGTCGGTGATCGCGGCGACGAGG
>DASTEU010000438.1:0-2683 GCA_035709325.1 Candidatus Limnocylindrales bacterium
GAGCGGGCCGGCCCAGCTCCTCGCGGATGAGCAGGAGCAGCCGCTCGACCTGGTCGGTCGATGCCGCGATCGGCTGAGCCGCCCGTCGGGTCCGCGACGGCATCCCCGGCCCGACGGATCGGATCGACGGTCGATCCTCGCCCGATGACCGGCCGGGCCGCCGTCGTTCCGCCTCCTCCCCGAACGCCCCTTCCCGGCCGCCGCCGCCTCCCCCGTCCCGGTCCCGGTCCCGGGCATCAGCGGACCCCGGACTCCCGGACCCCGGACTCCCCTCCCCGGCCGCCGCGGCGGCGTCCCCGGCCGACGCCGCGCCGCCCTCCGGCCCATCGTGCCCCGACGCCTCCTCAGCCGCGTCGACCGCGACGAGGCGCCGCAGCTGCCCGACCCGGTCGAGGCCGACGAGGATCTCACCGAGCAGCCGCTCGTGACGAGCCGGCTCGCCGCGCGCCTTGAGGGTCTCGACCGCGATCTCGCTGACGGTTCGGGCGATGTCGGACGGCGAGAACGGTCTCCGGTCGAACCGCTCGGGCCCGACGAACAGGCCACGCCCCGGGACGACATCGGGGTCGCCGGCGCCGCCGGGCATCGGGTCGAGCGCGACGTTGGCTCGCGTCCGGGCGGCCGGCGGCAGGATCGCGCCGGGCGGCACCAGCTCGAGCACGCCCGCCACCTCGTCGTCGGCATCCTCGAGGCGCGCCCGGGCCAGTCGGAATCCGGCCTGGACGCCGCCGAGGGCGGCCGCGACGAGGGCATCGGCGCCGCCGTCGTCGACGAGGAACACGACGCGACCGTCCCGGGCGATCGCGGGCTCGACGGCCGCGAGCGATCGCCCGAGCGCCGCGGATTGCCAGCCCCACGGCGCCCGGATCGCGCTGCCCGAGAGGGCCTCGATCGGCAGGATGGCGGCGGCCTCCCGGCCGAGCGTCCAGGCGGTCGCCCAGTACGCGAGCGAGAGCCGCTCCTGGCTCGGGCGGACGGGCGGCTGGCCGAGGACGAGCCGGATCCGGGCGCGTCCGGCCGGACCGGCGCCCGGCGAGACGATCGCCGAGCCGTCGATCCCGAGCGTCCGGACCGCGGAGGGCCCGGCCACGCCGAGGATCGCGGTCGCCGTTCCGTCGGCGAGGCTCGGCAGGTCGGTCCCGAGGCGGGCCTGGACCGAACCGTACGTGCCGCCCTCGAGCCGCTGGATGAAGCCGCGGACGAGACGGATTCCGTCCTCGAACGCGAGCCAGGGATTCCGCTCGCGCCATTGGCCCGCGCCGGGCGGTCGGACCTTGCCGGCCTGGATCCGGAGCGAGCCGATGCGGCCGGGGTAGCCGTTGAGCCGGCTGGCCGGCAACAGCGCGTGGAGGAATCCGAGACGCAGGGCGGCCTCGACGGGAGCCGCCCGCAGATCGCCCTCGATCCGCTCGAGGATCGCCTCGAGCCCGACGAGCTGGCGGGGCGTGTGGAGGTCGAGCAGGCCGTCGACGAGCGCATCGCCCGAATCCACAACCGGGAAGCGGTCCCGCAGCCGGGCGCGGGCGATCTCGGCGTCCTCGGGGACGTCGCGGGCGCGGGCGTGGTCGGCGGCGTCGAGCGGCGCGGTCCGCTGGTCGCCGCCGCCTCGCTGGCCGCGGCAGATCGGGCAGCGGTAGTGCTTGCGGGCGGCGGCCGGGTCGGGCTCGCCTCCCTCGGCCGGTGCAGCGCCCCAGATCACCTCGTCGGCAACGAGCGCGCGCCCGCAGGTCGGGCAACGGGTCGCGTAGAGCTCACCGACTGCGTTCTTCAGGCTCGACTGGCGCCGTGGCGAGGCGGCCATCGCCTGGAAGGCGGCGTCGAGATGGCGCAGGTCCGGCGGGCGCAGGACGAGTTCGGCGAGCAGGCGGGTCAGCGGGCTCGATTCGAGGCTGACGGCACGCCGCTGGCGCTCGAGCGCGGCGTGGGCGATCCAGCCGCCCCGGCCGTGCAGGTCGAGAACGATGTCGCCGGGTGCGGTGTGCGTCTCGACCCGGGCATGGACGAGCGCCGGCGGAGGCGCCGGGGCCAGCCGATCGAAGAACGGAAGCGAGAAGCCGGGCTCGGCCCGGACGAGGGAGGCGCGACCCGCCATGCGCGGAAGGGTACCGCGGACGGTCCAGCCGCGGGGCGGGGCCAAGTGGCGACGCGGGGTCGCGGCGACGCGGGGCGTCGCGGCGGCGCGGGGTCCCGGCGGCCCGCGGTCGCAGCACGGCCGGCCCGCCGACGAGGGCTTAGGGCCCGTTCGGCCCGGGCTTGTTCGGCCCCTGGCTCGTCGAGTTACGGCTCGTCGAGCTCGTCCGGCTCCTCTTCGAAGGCCTCGTCGGTCGTCGACTCCGGGGGCAGGACCCGATCGAGATCCTCGATCTCCTCGTCCTCCTCGTCGTCCTCGAGGTCCTCCTCGAGCTCCATCTCCTCGCGGACGAGCGTGCCCTTCGTGTAGGGCCGGAGGTCGGTCGACTTGGCCGCCGTCGGGAAGCTGACCTTCCCGTAGTTGCGGGGGTCCTGGTAGATCTCGCGGATGATGATCCGGACGTCCTTGTCGCCGAGCGAGGTGACGCCCGCGGCGTACTTGTTGCCGTCGGCGATGAGCTTGAGGAGCCGGGCCGCGACGCGCGGCTCGACGACGCCGATCCGGATTCCGTTGCTCGTCGCGATGAGCCGGCTGCCCTCGGGCGTCAGCTCG
>DASTEU010000439.1:0-2355 GCA_035709325.1 Candidatus Limnocylindrales bacterium
GATCCGCCCGGCTGAACCCCATCTGCTCAGCCCTGTTCCGAACCGGACGCGCGGAGCGTCCGCGTGCTTGTCGACGAGCCATTGCCGGACGGGCTGATGCGGATCTGGCGAGGCTTGACTTCCTCGGCCTTCGGGATGCGGAGTGTCAGGACGCCGTTGTCGAACGTCGCCTCGGCCTTGTCTGCCTGGAGGCCGTTCGGCAGGCCGATCGTCCGGCTCACGGTCCCCCGCCGGATCTCCCGGATGAGGTAATCGCCCTTGCCTTCCTCGCGCTCGGAGGCCATCTCGGCCCGGATCGCGAGCGTGCCGTTCTCGACGGTGATGTCGACGTCCTCCGGCTTGATGCCGGGCAGCTGCGCCTCGACGACCAGCTCATCCGACGTCATGGAAACGTCGAGCGGGAGCCCAGCACCCTCGAAGGTGGAGGAGCCCCAGCTGAGGGGTCGTACGAAGCTGTCTTCAAAGAGCCGATCCATCGCCTGGCGGAGCGAGAGCAGCTCGCCGACGGGCGATGGACGCCGCGCGATCGTCATGATGCGGACCTCCTCTGCTGCGATGCGTATCCGGCGGAATCTTCCGGACACGGCGGTATGCTAGAACCTTGACAATGGCGTTGTCAAGATACATGGACGTATCAGCGCGCGTCCGGCCTCCCGATCCCGTCTCCTCCGCCCTCCGTCAGCGGCCCGGCGCCGCCCTCGCTGGACGCCGCTGCGACGGGCGCGGCGATCCTGAACCGAGCCCCGCGGCGGCCGGATTATTCCAGGGAGGCGTAGGAACACGCACGACAGCGTCCTGCCCGCCGTTTCGCGGCTCGGATATGCATCCGGCAGATATTCCGCCGCTCAACAGCGTCGAATGGCGGGCGCGTGCGCCGATCTAAACATCCACGGAATATTCCGAGCGGCGGGACCGTGGCGACCCTCGCGGCGGGACCTCGCGGCGGGACCTCCGCGGCGGAACCGCGGCGACTGCCCCGGCGCGTTCGGCACCCGCCTGTGGGAACGTCCCGGCGTCAGCCGGCCCGGGCACCCTCGCCCTGGCCGATGAGCTGCTCGTGGAGGAGCGCCTCGCACTCCGTTCGGCCGATCGCGATGACCTTGTCGCCCTCCTCGAGGACCGTATCCGGGCGGAGCGGTGTCGCGACCCCGTTGCGGATCACGGCAAAGAGCGAGCAGCCGTCGGGGATCTCCAGCTCCGAGCTGGACTTGCCGATCGCCGGCGACCCGACCTGGAGATGCGCCTCGATGAGCTCCAGCTCCCCCTCACCGAGGGCCGCCAGGTGCAGGAGCTCGTGGACCGGGATGTCCTGCTCGATCGAGCCCAGGATCATGCGGGTCGGGCTGATCAGCTCGTCCACGCCGAGGTGTTTGAAGAGCGACTCGTTCTTGGGGTTATTCACCCGGGCGATCGTGCGAGGCACGTCGAAGTGGTGCTTCGCCATCTGGCAGATCACGAGGTTGTCCTCGTCGTCGCCGGTGACCGCCGCGACGATGTCGGCGCGGTTGCAGCCGGCCTCGGCGAGGTACTTGCCCTCGCAGCCGTCATGGGGGATGACGACCGAGCCGATCTCGTCGGCGATCTGGTCGGCCCGGGCTCGGTCCTTCTCCATCAGGACGACCTCGTGGCCGGACTCGATGAGCTCCTTCGTCAGGTAGTAGCCGACCTTGCCGCCGCCGACGACGAGTACGAACACGTCAGACCTCCCTGTCGCCGGCGATGCGGGCCGCAGCGGGTCCGGCGCCGAGCGGGAACGTTCCGGACCCGGCGTCCGCGCCGGCCGATCCGGCGTCGACCGGTTCGTGGTCGTCCCCGGCATGGGCGTCGCTCGGGGCCATGATCGCCGGCCGGTCCGGCACGGGCATCCCGAGCCAGGCGTTCACCGCGTCGGACATCATGTTCGTCCGGCACAGCGTCGCGATCCCGAGGTGGGCGTAGGCCTCGGCCCGAACCGGGTCGTTGATCTTGGCGAGGACGCGCCGGGCGCCCAGCGACTCGTGGGCCAGCTGGGCGGCCATGACGTTGCGGTTGTCGCCCTCGGTCATCGAGATGAACAGGTCGGCGTTCTCCGCGCCGGCCCGCCGAAGCGTGTCCTCGTCGGTGCCGTCGCCGCGCACGGCGCTGCCGTGGAACGACGAGGGAAGCCGGTCGAAGGCGCGGGTCGACAGATCGATCACGACGACATCGTGGCCGGCCCGGTCGAACGTGTCGGCGAGCACCGCGCCGACCCGGCCGCAGCCGACGATCACTGTCTTCACGTTGTCTCCTCGTGGATCGGCTCGCGCACGACCCACACTGCACAGGGCGCGTTCTTCAGGACGTAGGGAATGGTGCGCCCGATCGCGAAATCGCCGC
>DASTEU010000440.1:0-4320 GCA_035709325.1 Candidatus Limnocylindrales bacterium
TGGATCCCGTCGGCGATGAGCTCGACATACGCCGCGTCGTCGAGGAGCGCGGCGAGGGCCAGGCCGGGCGCCCGGTGGTCGATCCCGCTCATCGCATTGAAGAGGTGGGTCGTCGACGCGCCGCCGGCCTCGTAACCGGCCCGCGCCTCCTCGATCGTCGCCGCCGAGTGGCCGAGGGACGGCATCACGCCGCGGTCGCGGAGCCAGCGGATGAGGTCGGTCGCGCCGGCGAGCTCGGGGGCGATCGTCATGACCCGGAGGCCCTCGACGAGCCCATCGAGCGCCTCGCCCCGGGCGTCGGCCGGCAGGCGCAGATGGGCCGGGTCCTGGGCGCCGCGGCGGCTCGGGGCGAGGAACGGGCCCTCCAGGTTGAAGCCGAGCGGCTCGGCCCCGTCCGCGGGCGCCGCCGGCAGCCAGTCCCGGACGCGGCCGGCGAAGGCGGCGAGCGCGTCGAGCGGCGCGGTGACCGCGGTCGGCAGGAACGAGGTCACGCCCCGGCGCAGGAGGCGGCGGGCCATGCCGTCGAGCGCCGCGAGGTCGCCCATCGCGTCGTGGCCGCCCCAGCCGTGGACGTGGACGTCGACGAACCCCGGCGCGACGTAGGTGGCGGCCGGTCCGTCGAGCGCGTCGTCGTCGAGTTCGACCGCCCGGATCCAGCCGTCCGCGATCGTGATGCGGCCGTCCGCGACCCGGTCCTCGAGGATCAGCCGGGCGGTGACGGTCGATGTCCCGCCGGCGGTCACCCGGTCGGCCTCGCCAGGCCGTGTCCGGCGGTCATGCCGCGGGAGCGCCGGTCATGCCGGGGAGCCGGAGCCCGGCGGCACGTCGCGGTCGGGGCTCTCGACCTCGAAGTGGACGACGAGGCCGTAGCGGTCGGCCGGGTAGCGCGACTCGGTCGCCTCGATGCGCCGGCCGTGAGCGTCGACGATCACCCGCCGTTCGACGAGCAGGGCGTCGCCCGGCCGTGTCGCGAGCAGCGCCGCGTCTTCGGCCGTGGCCGCGGCGGCCGAGATCGTGCCGGTTCCCCGGCGGAGCATGAAACCAGCTCGGGCGAGGGCCTCGTGGAGCGAGCCCGCCTCGAGGTCGGCCGCCATGACGGCCTCGGCGCAGTCACCGATCAGGACCGCCGATTCGAGGGCGATCGGCTCCCCGTCGGCCTGGCGCAGGCGGCGGAGGTGGACGACCGGCTGGCGGGCCCGGATTCCGAGGCTGGCCGCCTCGGTCGGTGTCGCCGGCCGGATGATCCGCGTCAGCATCCGGGAGCTCGGCACGCGGCCGGCCCGGCGCATCTCCTGGCTGAACGTCATGAGCCGGTTCGTCCGGCGATGGGCGGTCGGCTTCGCGACGAAGCTGCCGCGGCCCGGCTCGCGGCGGATCAACCCGTCGGCGGCGAGCCGCTGCATGGCGTTGCGCGCCGTCATCCGGCTGACGCCGAACTCGGCACAGAGGTCGGAGTCCGACGGCAGCCGCTCGCCCGGCCGGAGCGTCGCGATCCGCTCGCGAAGGGCCTGCTCGATCTGGCGGTACTGCGGCCGGTACGAGACCTCGGTCATCGCGCGGCCACCGATGCGGGCGTGGCGGACGCGCCGGAGGCTGATCGCGCCATCTCGGCGCCGTGGATCGCCGCGCCGATCGCACCGGCCCAGGTGCCGAGCTCGGCGGTCACGATCTCGACCCGGTCGAGGGCCGTCGTCCGGACGCGCCGGGCAAGCTCGGCCCGGATCGGACCGAGGAGGAGGTCGGCGGCCGCCGCGATCCCGCCGCCGATCACGACCCGATCGGGCGTGACGACCGCGATCACGTTGGCGATCCCGATGCCGAGGTAGCGCCCGATCTGGGCGAGCCCCTCGATCGCCGCGGGGTCCCCGACCCGGGCCCGTTCGAACGCCTCCTCGGCCGTCGCGGCGCCGCAGGCCGCGGCGATCTGGTCGGCGCGAGCCAGCGATTCGAGGCAGCCCCGGTTGCCGCAGCCGCACCACGGCCCGTCGGGGACGATCGTCTGATGCCCCAGCTCGCCGGCCGTGCCGTCGTGGCCCTGGTGGACGCGGCCGTCGATGGCGACGACGCCGCCGATCCCCGTCCCGAGCGTGAACCCGATCATCGAGGACGCGCCCCGGCCGGCGCCCAGCCGCAGCTCGGCGAGCCCGAACGCCCGGGCGTCGTTGATGAGGTACGCCGGCAGCCCGAGCGCCTCGCCGACCGGTCCTGCCACCGGCCGCCCGGCCCACGGCCCCGGCAGGTTCACGAGAAACCGCGTCGTCCCGGCGGCGGGATCGTAGAGGCCCGGCACGCCGATCGCGACCGAGCCGACGCCCGGCGCACGCGCGATCGCCTCGGCGCCCACCTCGGCCAGGCGGGGCACGACCGTGTCCGGGGTTGCCGGGCTCGGCGTCGCGACGCGGTCGCGGTCCACGACTCGCCACGTCCCGCCGTCGTGCTCGACGACCGTCCATTTGATGTTCGTGCCGCCCAGGTCGAGACCCAGGTGGCGGCCGCCGGGCGGGGGGTCGCTCCCGTCCATCAGGCCTCGCCCGTGACGCGCGTGTAGGCCGCCGCGACCGCCACGATGATCGCCCCGAAGAGGATCTGCCGCACGGCTTCGGGGTAGCCGAGCGACGAGAGGAGCGAGGAGACGACCGTGAGGATCAGGGCGCCGACGATCGTCCCGCCGAAGCCGCCCCGGCCGCCCATGATCGAGGTCCCGCCGACGACCGCCGCGGCCACCGAGGGCAGGACGGCGGTGTCGGCGAGCGTGACGCTCGCGACGTTCGTGAGCCCCGAGTACAGGAAACCGGCGATCGCCGCGCGGACCGCCGAGAGCACGTAGAGGACGACGAGGACCTGCCAGGCCTTGGCGCCCGACAGGCGCGCGGCGATCGGGTTGTCGCCGATCGCGTAGAGCAGCCGGCCGTAGCCGGTCCGCCGGAGGCCCAGCAGGATCAGCGCCGCAACCGGGACGAACACGAGCAGGCTGTACGGCACGATGTCGAGGAAGAGGCCGCTGCCGATCGTCCGGAAGATCGCCGGCACGCCTGCCGCGGTCTGGACCATCTCGAGCTGCCAGACGTTGGCCAGGCCGAGGACGACGAGGCTCATGCCGAGGGTCATGATCAGCGGGTGGACCCTGAAGACCCCGACCCCGACGCCGGTGACCAGGCCCGCGAGCGCGGCCGCAATCAGGGCCACGATGATGCCCGCCGCCAGGCCCGGCCCGCCGACGAGGGTCGCCACGACGAAACCGGACATCGACGCGACCGCGCCGACCGAGAGGTCGATCCCGCCGGTCAGCATCGTCAGCGTCTGGCAGCCGGCGAGGATCGCGAGTGGGATCGCGGCGCGCAGGATCACCCCGGCCCAGTCGGGGCTGACGATGCCCGGCCGGGCCAGCTCGCTGAAGACGACGAGCACGCCCAGCAGCACGATCAGGGGGATGATCGGCCGGTCGCGGAACGCGTTCCGGACGTCGCGGACGAGCGTCCCGGAGCGAGGTCGGGCGACGGCCGTCACGAGCGGCTCCGCCGGATCTGGACGAGGCTGCCGATCATGACCACCCCGATCAGGATGATGCCCTGGGCGACGGTCGCGAGGTTCGTGTTGAACTTGAGGAACGTCATGTCGGTTCGGATGAGCTGCAGGATGACGACCGCGACGATGGCCCCGAAGACGCCGCCGCGGCCGCCGGCGAGGCTGACGCCGCCGAGCACGACCGCCGCGACGCTCTGCAGCGTGTAGGGCCCGGGGACCGGCGTGCCGATTCCGGTGCTCGCCGTCAGGCTGACGCCGGCGAGGGCGGCGAAGAGTCCCGTGAGCATGTACGCCGCGATCTTCGTCCGGCCGACCGGCACGCCGCTCCGGAAGGCGGCAAGCGGGTTGCTGCCGATCGCGTACAGCGAGAGGCCCAGCCGGGAGCGACGGAGCGGGATCCAGATCGCCGCGACGACGACGACGAGGAGGACGGCCGACTTCGGGATCCACTCGTTGCCGAGCGACCCCAGCACGAGGCCGCGCAGCCACGAAGCCGACTCGCCGCCGGGCGTCCGGAGCACGAGCAGGGCGGCGCCGGCCCAGACGAACAGCATCGCGAGCGTGACGACGATGTCCGGTACCCGGGTCACGACGACGAGCGTCCCGTTGATCGCCCCGAGGACGAGGCCGAGGAGGAGGACGCCGATGACGACGACGACCGCGAACTCCTCGCTCTGGCCCTCCATGAGCGAGGCCGAGACGACGCTGGTGAGGGCCATCATCGAACCCACCGACAGGTCGATCCCACCGGCGATCACCACGATCGCCTGGGCGACCGCGGCGAGGGCCAGGGGC
>DASTEU010000441.1:0-2826 GCA_035709325.1 Candidatus Limnocylindrales bacterium
GGGTCGTAGTCCGGGTCGAGGGGTTCCTGCGGCGGCCGGTCGGCCTCGGGGACGTGGATGAGGTTGACGCGGACGCGGTACCAGAGCGAGGACCGGCCGCGCATGCCGTCGACGAGCACGTCGGCCGGCTCGAGGTGCTTCGCGGCGTCGGCGTGGCGGGCCTTCCAGCGCTCCAGGCCGTCGAGCGCCTCGGCCTTCTTCGCCGCCCGCGAGATCTCGATGACCGGGATGTTCGTGCGCCGCCGCCCGGTCGGCGTCGGCCGCGTGCCCTCCCACTCGGTCGGCAGCCCGGCGTTCGGATCGCCGGCCTTCACCGCCGCCTCGCGCACCGCGCGGACTTCCGGCGGCGGGCCGCCTGCTTCGCCCCGGCCCGGCACGTACTCCGAATCCGGTCGGCGCTTGCGGGACGGTTGGACGCGCGGCGGTTCGCCGGCCTGCTTCGCGTAGTTCGGCGGCCACGGCGCGTCGCCCAGGCCCTCCGCTTCGTGGCGCTCGCTCAGCTCGAGGAGCGCCTCGAGCGAACCGGCGGCGTCGTCGATCCCGGCCCCCGCGTCGCCCCGCTCGCGGTAGAGCGCCGGCACGGTCGCGAGGGTGAAATCCTCCGGCTCCACGTCGCCCACCTCGGCCCAGCGCAGCGGCATCGAGACCCGGGCGTCCTTCGTCGGGCGGACCGAATAGACCGAGGCGACCGTGCGGTCCTTCGCGTTCTGGTTGTAGTCGAGGAAGACGCCGTGGCGCTCCTCCTTCCACCACTTGGACGTGGCGAGCGTCGGGGCCCGCCGTTCGACCTCGCGGGCCAGGGCCAGGGCCGCCCGTCGCACCTCGGGGTAGGTCCAGCGCGGCTCGATCCGGATGTTGATGTGGATCCCCCGCGAGCCCGACGTCTTCGGCCAGCCGACGAGCCCGACCGCCTCGAGCGCCTCCCGGGCGACGAGCGCGACCTCGCGGATCTGGGACCAGGGGACGCCGGGCACCGGGTCGAGATCGACCCGCAGCTCGTCGGGATGGTCGAGGTCCTCGGCTCGGACCGGGTGCGGGTTCAGGTCGATGCAGCCGAGGTTGACGACCCATGCGAGCCCCGCCGCGTGGTCGACGACGATCTCGTCGGCCGTCCGCCCGGAGGGGAACGTCAGCGTCGCCACGCGCAGCCAATCGGGCCGGTTGTCGGGCGCTCGCTTCTGGAAGAACGCCTCGCCTTCAGCGCCGTCGACGAACCGCTTGAGGGCCATCGGCCGGCCGGCGATTCCCCGCAGCGCGCCGTCGGCGACCGCGAGGTAGTAGCCGACCAGATCCATCTTCGTGTAGCCGGCGGTCGGGAAGTAGAGCTTGTCGGGATTGGAGATCGAGACCTCGCGGCCGGCGATCTCGAGGGTCTCCTTGCGCGTCGCCATCGCGACACGATACCTGTCGGTGGCTAGCTCTCGGGTCGGGGCGGCTCGACGCCGGCAGATTGGGCCGTTCCGGCGGCCTCGGTCGCTTCGGCGGCCCGCGGCGCCGGAGGAGCCGACGGGTCCGGCGCCTCGGAATCAGCGGCTCGTCCGCCGCGCACCCTGCGGGCGAGGTCCGCCCAGGCGCTCGCGATGCGAGACGGTCTGGGCGGCGGTGCCGGCGGGAGCGCGCCTCGACCGCGAAGTCCCTGGGCGATCGACTCGGCCTCGGCGGCGCTGACGCCGAACCGGCGGAGCGAGTAGCGGGCCATCTGCACGGCCAGCTCCCGCTCGCCGTGGATTGCCTGGACCTTGCCGCTCAGCCCGCGCAGGCGGGCCGCCTCGGCGTCGCTGTGGGTCCGCGCGACGATCTCGACCCGCGGGTTGAGCGCCCGGACGCGCTCGACGACCAGGATCGTCTCGGCCGGATCGGACGTCGCGACGATCACGAGCTTCGCCTGCTCCAGGTTCGCCTGCTCGAGCACCTCCTCGACCGCCGCGTCGCCATAGATGGCCGGGATGCCCCGCGCCCTGAGCCGGTCGACCTCGTCCCGCTGGAGGGTGACGACGACGAACGTGAAGCCGCGCCGCTCGAGCGTCCCGGCCACGGCCCGACCGACACGCCCGTAGCCGGCGAGGATCGCGTGCTGGCGCAGCGCCTCCCGCCGCTCGTCGGGCAGGCGCTCCAGTCCGCCGGCCTGGCGGCGGCTCAGCTCCTTGAGGAACCCCGAGGAGCGCAGCCGGGCATCGAGCGGCTCCACGAGCCGGAACGCGACCGGGTTCAGGGCGATCGTGATGAGACTGCCGCCGACGATCAGCTGGAAGGCCTCGGTCGGAATGAGCCCGAGCGACAGGCCGACCGAGCCGAGGATGAACGAGAACTCCCCGATCTGGGCCAGCGCCGCCGAGATCGTCAGCGCGATCCGGCTCGTGTAGCCGAGGGCGACGGTGATCGCGAACGCCGCGACGGACTTCGCGACGATGACCAGCACGACGACGGCCAGGACCGGCAGCGGGTTGCCGAAGAGGAACGCCGGGTCGACGAGCATGCCGACCGAGACGAAGAAGAGCACGGCGAACGCATCGCTCAGCGGGACGGCGTCGGCGGCGGCCTGGTGGCTCATGTCGGATTCGCCGACGACCAGACCGGCGAGGAACGCACCGAGCGCGAACGAGACGTCGAACACCGCGGCGGCAGCTGCGGCGATGCCCAGGGCGATCGCGAGGACCGACAGGGTGAACAGTTCGCGGGACCCCTCGCGGGCGACGACGAGCATCAGCCACGGCACGAGGCGCGTCCCGACCACGATCATGAGCCCGGCGAACAGCCCCGCCTTGCCGAGCGCGAGCGCGACGGCGACGAGGGGCCCGAGACCGACGTCGCCGGCCGGTGCCTCCC